>JAJRQS010000075.1 GCA_024280135.1 Bacteroidota bacterium
CGAATGCAAGCAAAAATGGCATTTTATCCAGGCTTTCATAAAACGAGAGCTTTCGTTAAAATTAAAGGCAACCAAACTGAAGCTAAACTAGAACTAGAGCCAATAGCAAGTCTTGAAGAAAGTAATTTGCTTTTCAAGAAACACCTACTAGCCTTTTTGTGGACATTTGAAATACCACAATTTGTGGGGCAAGTCAATGTCATTGTTAGAGAAGAACAATATTTTTTGACGGACAGAAAGGATACTTTACTGCCTATTAATGGAATGGATTTTGACCAGTATTTATTGGTGCTTTCGCAAACGCAAGGACGTTTTTTTGATGCCTTTATGACGAGGACTTTGGGAGGGGCGAGGTTGATCGGATTTATGGTAGATGATAATTTAATGACAGCCTGATGAGTATATTTGGAAACAATATTATTAAAACCGCAATGCTTGGAACGAATACCAAAAAGGTAGAAGCTAGGTTGTTTGCAGAGGATGTGCAAGCCCACTTAAATTTGGAGAAGGAGGGTAGCGAATTGTTTTTGGATGGTGTGAGTTTGACACATAGCTATATGACGGGCGGGGGGCTTTTAACAACCGTACCGGGGATTTCTGACACCATTCAGCAATGTCCGGATGAAGTTTTGCCTTATTGTTCTTCTCGTGTATCGAATGTGGTGAAATTAATTTTAAAAGAAAATAAGTATGCACTGAGCACCTTTCTCCCATTGGTGATTCAGTTTTGTAATGAACGACAAATAATTTTACCTCCAGCATTTATTACGAAATTCAATCCTTTGATTAGCACAACCAAAGCCCCTCTTCGGAAAAATAGAGCGGAAGTAATTCAATCCTTTGGCGAGCGAGGGAAATGGATTTTTACGCTTAAAGATAATGCCATAGAAACGCTGCAAAAATCAATATTAGATATGTCTAAAGCTGAACGTAAAGCACATTTTTTGAAGCTTGTTCGTGCGGAAAATAATCAAGAAACAATAGCTTTTTTAGAGGAGGTTTTTGATGCAGAAACGGTAGCGAATAAAAAGAATTATTTGAGTACTCTGGCTCCTTATCTCTCAATGAAAGAAGAGTCTGTATTGGATTTTATGCAGGGAGTTATTGACAATTCGACAGCTAAAAATGAAGCACAGCTATATTTAGAGGGCTATGTGAAGTTGTTGCAAATGTCTTTGCCAGAAAGTGAGTCGTTTGCTCAATGGTATGAAAATGTGTTTAGTAAAATATGGAAACGAAAAAAAGGCTTGTTGGCTAAGTTTTCAGGGGTAGGTATTAAAACAGACGAAGCGCTAGATGAAATTTTTAGTGAAATGGAGTCTTTTCCTGTGAACGATTATTTGTTTGCATTATGGCAAGGAAAATTTGCAGAACAACCAACCGGTTTTTATGATGAGTTGACCAAAGGAAGTGTCACTGAATACTTGTTTTTTTCTTTTGTAATAGTTCCGGCAGATATTTGGTGTGGACAATTCAAAATCTCGAAACAAAAACTAGTTAAATTAATCCATAGTATAAAAGTAAAAATGGAAACAAAGAATAAAAAGGCTAGCTTCGTGGATGCATTAGTTATGAATGCAATGAGGCATCAAGATGTAGAACTGGCGAAAGAACTATATAAATTACTGGGATTTGGTGGCGCAGGGTTTAATTTCTTGACCCTGCTACCCAAAGAAGAGGCCTTTAGAATATTGACCCAAAATTCAAACTCCCTAAAGAATGCAGGTATTAATATCATGGATTTTGTGATTGAGAGATTGAATGTAAAAGAAAAATGGAATAAAGATTTTACGAAAGTGGCCATTCAGAGTTGTTTAGACAGGTATGTTAATAATCGGCATCAATTGCGTTTGGCACTTTGGAAAGGAGCACCTTATTTTCATGAAGATGCAATCCTTTTTGTTCCTGCGTTAGTGGACGAATCAAACCACAGTAGAAATCTATTAGATGATTTTGATGAAATTTTTGGCATTAAATCCGCTTTTGAAAAAATTAAAAATTAAAAATTATGGAAACCTTAAGACAACATTCGGAGCAGCTATACAAAGAAGAATTGGAAGTATTAAGCAAACAGGAAAAGAATAAGATTCCTGAAAATTGGAATATGAGCCCTCGATCTGTTTTGACCTTTTTGATGGGTGGAAAACTAAAAAATGGATTTGAAGTTTCCCCCAAATATATTGGTGATAAAAGGTTGATGGAAATTGCGGTCGCCACACTGACAACGGATAGAGCTTTGTTGCTATATGGTATTCCAGGAACGGGTAAATCTTGGGTCAGTGAGCATATTGCAGCGGCGGTCTCGGGTGATTCAACCTTGTTAGTGCAAGGCACAGCAGGCACCAGTGAAGAGTCCATTCGATATGGTTGGAACTATGCGCAGTTATTAGCGAAAGGGCCCTCAAAAGAGGCTTTGGTAGAGACACCTGTCATGCGTGCTATGCAAGACGGAAAAATAATTCGTTTTGAGGAGTTGACTAGAGTACCCGCAGAAGTGCAGGATACGTTGATTACGATTTTGTCTGAAAAGGCATTGCCTGTACCAGAATTAAATATGGAGATAGCGGCCATCAAAGGATTTAACTTAATTGCTACGGCAAATAATAGGGACAAAGGAGTGAATGAATTATCAGGGGCTTTAAAGAGGCGTTTTAATACGGTGATATTACCCACTCCAAAAACAGAGCAAGAAGAATTGAATATTGTTACTTCGAGAGTGGGGGCAATGGCAAAAGCGATGGAGATGCCATTGGAAAAATCTTCGTTAGAACAAATAAAAAGAGTGATTACCATCTTTCGAGAATTAAGAAGTGGCATAACAGAAGATGGTAAAACAAAACTAAAATCCCCTTCTGGAACATTGAGTTCGGCAGAGGTGATTTCTGTGGTGAATCAAGGTTTATCATTATCTGCTCATTTTGGAAATGGGGTTTTGACTTCGGAAGATATGGCAGCAGGTATTATCGGCGCAATAGTCAAAGATCCTGTGCAAGATGCGATTGTATGGAAGGAATATTTGAGTAGTGTGATGAAGAAGCGAAAGGAATATCGAGATATTTATCTGTCTTGTAAGGAGTTGATTTGAAAAGGCATAATAAAAGTAAAGGATGAATTTAAGAAGATTGTTTTTATCGCACGTAGCGCAGACTTCACCGATGCCTTTGGCACTTGATATTGTAAAAGGGGAGGGGATCTATTTGTTTTCCCGAAAGGGCAATAAGTATGTAGATCTAATCGCTGGAATTGGTGTCAGCAGTCTTGGGCACAATCACCCGAAGGTGGTCAAAGCGGTCAAAGATCAAGCAGATCAGTATCTTCACGCCATGGTGTATGGAGAGTATGTTCTGGCACCACAAGTACAATTGGCAAAAGCCATTACAGATGCTTTACCTAAATCTTTAAATACTGTTTATTTTGTTAATTCGGGAAGTGAAGCCGTCGAGGGGGCGATGAAATTAGCAAAGAAATATACAGGGAGATATGAAATAATTGCCGCCAAGAATGCTTATCATGGGAGTACACAAGGAGCGGCTAGTTTGATGAATCCTGCTATTTTTAATGCAGGCTATCATCCGTTGTTGCCAGGGATTAACCATATTGACTTTGGTCAACTGATTGATTTAGAGCGGATTACAACATCAACCGCTTGCGTTATCATAGAGCCGATTCAGGGAGAAGGGGGCATCATCATACCCAAAAAATCATACCTAAAAGCCCTAAAAAAACGATGTAAAGAAGTTGGTGCACTATTAGTTTTTGATGAAATACAGACGGGTTATGGTCGAACAGGGCACTTTTTTGCTTTTCAAGGATTTGGGGTTACACCTGATATTTTATTGACCGCAAAAGCGATGGGTGGAGGCATGCCGATAGGCGCTTTTATCGCTTCCAAAAAAATAATGAAAGTGCTTTCGCAAAATCCAATACTCGGACATATTACTACTTTTGGGGGGCACCCAGTTAGTGCTGCCGCAGGATTGGCGACTATAAAAGTATTATTAAAAGGAAAGTTACTCGTGCAAGTAAAAGAAAAAGAAAAGCTCTTTAGAAAACTTTTGGTACATCCGTCGATAGTTGAAATTCGGAGCAAAGGGCTGATGATGGCTGTTGAGTTAGAATCTTCTGAACGGATGTTCAAAGTCGTAGAGAAATGTTTAGAGTTGGGTATTATTACCGATTGGTTTTTGTTTGATGAAAAGAGTTTCCGGATTGCACCTCCGCTGATTATTACGAAAATGGAAATACGGAATATCTGCAAACGAATATTACAAGCTTTAGAGACAGACCCCTAAACGCTCGAAGCACATAAGCGCGACCAAAGGAGCAAATAAGCGCGACCAAAGGAGCAAATAAACGCGACCGAAGGAGCAAATAAACGCGACCAAAGGAGCAAATAAACGCAACCAAAGGAGCAAATAAACGCGACCAAAGGAGCAAATAAACGCGACTGAAGGAGCACATAAACGCGACCAAAGGAGCAAATAAACGCGACCGAAGGAGCACATAAACGCGACCAAAGGAGCAAATAAACGCGACCGAAGGAGCACATAAACGCAACCGAAGGGAGCACATAAACGCTCAAAGAGCAAATAAACGCGACCGAAGGAAGCAAATAAACGTCCAAAGGACCCTAAAATTCCCCTACCTTTGCAGCCAGAAATTGACACATGAGTTTACAGCAAGAAATAAATAAAAGAAAAACCTTTGGTATTGTCAGTCACCCAGATGCAGGAAAGACGACACTAACGGAGAAATTACTCCTATTTGGAGGGGCTATCCAAGTAGCGGGGGCTGTGAAGTCCAATAAGATCAAGAAGACAACTACTTCTGACTTTATGGAAATCGAGCGACAAAGAGGTATCTCAGTGGCAACCTCGGTGATGGGGTTTGCATATAGAGGAAAGCAAATCAATATCTTGGATACACCCGGTCACGCTGATTTTGCGGAGGATACGTTCAGGACGCTGACAGCGGTGGATAGTGCAATCGTAGTAGTAGATATAGCGAAAGGTGTAGAGGCACAGACGAGGAAACTGGTCAAAGTCTGTAGGATGAGAGCTACTCCGCTTATTTTCTTTGTGAATAAAATGGACAGAGAAGGGTTGGATGCATTTGATATATTGGATCAGATAGAAGGAGAGTTGAATGTAAGTGTGGTGCCATTGAGTTGGCCGATAGGCATGGGGCAGCGATTTAAGGGGGTTTATAATATCTATGAAGAGCAGTTGTCTTTATTTAGACCGCATGCAAAGCAATCAGAATCAGAAACCATCATCATTAGTGATATTAAAACGGATGAATTAGAGGAGCATATTGGAGAAGAGGATGCCGCAGTATTGCGTGAGGAAATTGAAATGATTACTTCTGTTTATCCAAAATTTGAGAAAGAAGATTATTTGAAGGGAGAAATTTGCCCCGTTTTTTTTGGCAGTGCTGTGAATAATTTTGGGGTAAAAGAGATGCTAGATTGCTTTGTTGATATTGCACCCCCACCATTGACTAGAGAGACAAATGTGCGTCTTGTTCAGCCAGAAGAAGAAAATTTTTCAGGGTTTATATTTAAAATTCATGCAAATATGGATCCCAAACATCGAGACAGAATCGCTTTCTTACGCATCTGCTCTGGAGAATTTAAGCGGAACACAAATTACCTACATGTCCGTCAAGAAAAGAAAATTAAATTTTCACAACCAACCGCTTTTATGGCTGCGCAAAAAACAATCGTTGAAACAGCTTATCCCGGTGATGTGATAGGACTGTATGATAGTGGAAACTTTAAGATAGGGGATACCTTGACGGAAGGAGAGGTGATGCGGTACGTTGGCATTCCGACCTTTTCTCCAGAAAAATTCAGGATTGTAGAGAATAATGATCCGATGCAATACAAGAAGTTTTATAAAGGATTGGACCAATTAATGGATGAGGGTGTTGCGCAATTATTTATTAGAACACTGGATAATAAGCGAATTATTGGCACGGTCGGTGCGCTACAATTTGAGGTGATTCAATATAGAATGGAGCATGAATATGGAGCACGAGTCAGATACGAACCCCTTCGGTTATTTAAAGCTGCTTGGATTACAGGAAAGCCAGAAGACATCAAAGCATTTACTTCGAGAAGGAAAAGAGACATCGCATTGGATAAGAAAGGGGATCCTGTATTCCTTGCGGAAACCCAATGGACTTTAAACAGTGTAAAAGAAAATCATCCTGAAATTTCATTTAGTTTCACTTCTGAATATTAATATATAGCATGACTATTGCCTTTATTTCTATCTTGGCTTCATTGATTTCAGTGGTCAACCCACTAGGAGCTGTACCGATATATCTTGCAATGACGGCAGATGAGACTAGTGAAGAACGAAAACAAACCGCTTTAAAAACCAGTATGTATTTTTTCTTTATTCTTTTGATTTTCTTTTTTGCAGGCGTTTATATTCTAAAGTTCTTTGGTATCTCGATTGATGCCATGCGGATAGCAGGGGGGATTGTTATTTTTCAATCTGGCTTTAGTCTATTATCGGGTGAGTTTTCCAAAAGTCGGGGGATGAATGACAAAGTAAAAGATGAAGCCATGGAGAAAGAGGATATTTCTTTTTCACCAATGGCGATGCCCATGCTTTCAGGGCCCGGTTCTATTTCACTTTTGATTAGTTGGTACATGGAGAATAATGATTGGTCGGATCGAATGATGATAGTTGGTGTTATTTTAGTTTCTGCACTATTGGTGTGGATTACACTACGAGCAGCACCTTTACTTTTTAAGGCATTAGGTAGAGGAGGGCTGAAAGCGATTTCCCGAATTATGGGCTTTATCGTGATGTCGATAGCCATCGAATACATTATTTCTGGAATAACTGAATTAGTGGTCAATCGTTTTCCGCACTAATATCTTATTTTAATATCATAGGAATACTTTGTACTATACTTCCCCGCATTATTTTTAATACATAGCTTCCTTTCGGAAAGGATTTGGTGTTGATCTGTAATTGAGCTTTGCTTTGAATTTGCTTCCTTTCGGAAAAAATAACTTGGCCAGAAGAAGAAATTAACTGAATACTAGTTTCTTTTACTGGAAAGTCTCCATCAAATTCAATAAAGAGAAAATCGCTAGTTGGGTTTGGGTAAACCTTGTAAAAGAGCTTAGTGTTTTGCTCCAGAACGGAAACCATTTTATTGTTAATAGTCCAAACAGTCGAAAAGGTATAACCAATTGCTTTATGTGAAAGAGTGGTGGTATCTGTGACTGTTGCGGTGAGCGTAGAAAGCCCTGTAGGAAAATCACTAATGCTTACAGCATCTTTGTTTTGGGCGAAAACGATACCGTCTAAATCCCAAGTAATCTTTAGTGTATTTGGGTTAGGCAGCACTAAGTCCAACGAAAAAGGCATCGGATCTCCAGTAAATTCTTGATTGCCAATAGGGGAGAAGGCATCCACAGGACCAACCAAAGAATAAATTTTATCAATAATACCTTCTGTACAAACACTACAAAAAGGATTATTTAAAGCTTTCATTTTGCAGTTTTGGTGTGGGCGATACCATTGTGAGGCCATGCCGCCACCTGTATGCTGATAAATTCCGATGCCATTTGTGTTCATCCAAGACTTCCATTTGACTAGGTTGGGATCTGTTTCTTTCGTCATGTTTATGCCTTCTTTCGCATAATTATCTCCGGCCCAATATTCATCTCTTAGATTAGCAAAGGAGTGACCCATTTCATGTAAACCAACTTCCGTAGAAGCAGCATCAATAGTAAAAGTGGCGATAGCACCTCCTGATCCACCATACTCCTCACTATTGAGCAACATTAAAATCTGATCATAGCTCGGATAATTTGCAGCTGCAACGCTAAAAGCTGCGACTTGATTATCTATGATCGTCAATCGGTGAATCTTATATCCATCAAAAGTCCCGTCAAAATAGGTATTTTTTGTGGAAGCTGGAAAAGCAGGTTCGGTTACATCTGTTGCAGTGGCAGGATGATCTACTCCGCTCTCAGTGGAAGGAACTTGGATGATGGCCGTATTAAAAAAATTAGCATACTCTTTAAAAGGTGTTTCTTCAAATATTTCATTGGCTACGGTTTGTGATTTGGTCTTAAAAAAAACCTGCTCTGAAGCATCAAAGCCATCTCCTAAAAATAGAATGTTAATTCGCTTCTCCACTGGACCATTATCAACAATCGTTTCCGTAGGAAAGGATTGGGCTTGTAATGTAAATGTAGTGAGTATCAAAAATAGGGAATGTAGTGTTTTCATTTGTTAATGGTTTTGATTGGAAGCGTTGTAATTAATTTGCGGTCGGGTAGAGAAAATATTTGCATAGAGGAAGTGGAGGGATCATCACTAGTTCGTACGACCACTATTTTATTTGGTTCCTTGATTCGTTTTTTTTCCAAGATTCCATCTTCATTAATAAATTCTACGGTGGATATCAATTCAATTCTTTGTTGAACCAAAGTCATTAAATCACCCTCTTTACTGATAAACCGAAATTCAAAATTAGCTTGCGCAATAGGATAGTCCTTGACATGCCCATCAGCTCTAATGATATTAGATATTTTAAATTGAGGCGCTCCTTTGTCACCTTGTGATAGTTCAAGTAATACAGTCAGCACTTGGGGCACTTGTGCAATGCTGTCTGTTTTTGGTGCCCTTTTGACGGAAGTACAGGACAAGCCAAATAGTAAGATGGCAAATATGGTTTTGTTTATCATCTAGCAAATATACTACTTAATAGGGAAATATTTTTTTATCTCCTGCTTGTGTATAATATGGAACACTTGAACTTGAACATCAGGCTTCTTTCAAGAATTATTACTTAAAATATCCTACCTTAGCACCTTAAATCTAGTAAAATGAATACACGCTCAAAAATAAGTCTTTTTATCGTCATTCTTCTAGGGCTTTCTGCTTGTGGTTCTACGAAGTTGCTAACGCAGTCTAAGAATCTAACAGAGGAAGTAAAAGCACAGTTTGCGCCTGATGGCAGGACCTCTATCTACAAGATAGAACCTGTTGTCCAAAACAAGGTAGTAACCCTTTCGGGTGAAACGAATATACCAGAAGCAAAGGAACACTTATTGGAAAGTTTTAGAAAAGCGCAAATTCGGGTTAAGGATGATATTAAGCTATTGCCTGATAGTGATCTGTCTAAGCCATTTGGGGTGGTTACTTTATCCGTTGCCAATTTACGTTCCAAGCCTGCTGTTTCTTCTGGTCTTGAGACCCAAGCGTTAATGGGTATGCCGCTCAAAATTTATAAGAAAAAAGGGCATTGGTATTTTGTGCAAACACCTGAAAAGTATATCAAATGGATGAATGGAGGTGCTTTCGCTCAAATGTCTAAGGAGGCGTTTGAAGCATGGAAAAAAACACCAAAAGTCATTTTTATAGACAGGTTGGGTTATGCCTACAAAGAACCCGATGCGAAGAGTCAAATAGTAACCGATCTCATTGCTGGAAATATTCTAAAAAAAATAAATTTTGATGGGGATTTTACTTTAGTGGCTTTGCCTGATGGTACAGAAGCTTTTGTCCTTACGGAAAAACTCCAAAATTATGATGATTGGTTGGATACACGAAAATTGAATGCAGATAATATTGAAAAAGCAGCTTATGGGTATTTAGGGGCTCCTTATGTTTGGGGAGGGACTTCGGGTAAAGGATTAGATTGTAGTGGTTTTACAAAAAATGTCATGCTTCAAAATGGAATAATGTTTCCTAGAGATGCCTCACAACAAATTAAAGTGGGAAAAGAGATTCCGCTTGATGAAAAATTATCGCAAGTCCAAAAAGGGGATTTATTATTTTTTGGACGCAAGGGCACCTCGCAGAAAAAGGAGCGGATTACCCATGTCGGAATTTATTTGGGTAATGGTAAGTTTATTCATGCGGGCGTAGATAAAGCAAAGGTGGCTATCGAAAGTTTGTTCCCAGAAGATGACTCTTTTGCCCCAAATCGTTTAAAATCCCTACTTCATGCCAAACGTATTATTGGATACGAAGGGACATTAGGCGTAGAGCCCGTCTCAAAATCTATGTATAATGACTAACGCCTTTATGCCTGCTAATCTAGAAACTCAGTACATTAATAAAAAAAATATAAAATGAAATTTTTAATACTTGCCTTGGGGATGTTGCTTTCATTTGAAGCGCAATCTCAAGAAATAGAACCCCCAAAAAGAGAGAAAAGCTTCTTTTTTTATTGGGGGTATAACCGTGGCGTATATGCCAGTAGTGATATCAAATACAAAGGACCAGGATATGAATTTATGGTATATGATGTCACCGCACATGATATGCCAGAGCCTTTTGATCCAAAGGTGTATTTTAATCTAACCAAGTTGACTATCCCGCAGTTTAATATTCGAGCAGGATATCACTGGAAGAATAACATCTATTTTACTTTTGGTTGGGACCACATGAAGTATCAATCAACAAATGGGCAAACGGTTATCATGAATGGGCATGTAGATTCGACCTATTCCAAAAAGTACGCAGGTCTGTATGATAATCGAGAGGTCCAGATGACGCACCGTGATTTTTTAAAAATGGAACACTCGGATGGTTTCAATTTAATAAAGGTCAATATTGAGAAGCATTATGAATTACTGGCTACCAAGAAAAAGAGATTAGCTTTGACGGCCGTAGTGGCGACAGGGCCTATTTTTCCTTTTACTTGGACGAATGCCACTTTGTTGGGGAAGCATAATGACGATCGCCCTCGTTTTAGTGGTCTAGGGATTTCGGCGACTGCTGGCGCAAAAGTGACTTTCTTTGACCGAGTTTTTTTTCAATTCAACTTAGATGCGGGCTATGTCAATGCTTGGGCTATTACGCCTAGACCCAAAGGAGCTCCAGATAGAGCCAGCCAAAAAATAAAGTATTTTCAGAAGATGGGTGTGGTTGGTTTTACGTTTAATTTTAAGCGTCGGACTAAGATGTAGGTTGTCAAATTAATGCTAACAACAAAAAAAGGGCTGCCAGCAAATAGTGGCAGCCCTTTTTATCAATGGAGTCAAAACTTTAATATCACTATTTTTTACAAAAGGAATAGGTTTAAAATTCCCTACTTTCAAGACATAATTTCCGGAAGGAATTAAAAATACTTCAAAGTCGATTTTGTTCAAACCTTGAGTCAATTGAATCCTTCTCATCTGAATAACCTGTCCTGCAGTATTGATGATATTCACCTCTTCCATTTTGTTTTCTGTCGAATACATGGCTACATTTAATCTATAACCAACAGGATTAGGATAGACACTAAAGATTTGATCTCCACGTTCTTGTCGTTTAATCGAAATGACCTCTGAATACTCATACAGACCATCTAAGTCATTCATTCTTAGTCGATAATAACCAGTAATAGATGGGTTTTTATCGTGAAACACGTAGGCTTGACCTCCATCTCCTAGGCTTTCAACTTGCCCTATCTTGCGAAAGCTTACCCCATCTTTTGAATGTTCCACATCAAAATATGAAAAATTAAATTCAGATTCTGTTGTCCATTTCAGGATGTTATGTAGTTCCGCTGCAAAACCGCCAAAACTTGTCAAAGTAACGGGGAGAAGTGTTGCTTTTACATTTACAGTATAGTCTTCTACTTCTCCATATTCGGCAGTTCCACAAGCACCTGGATTTGCATCATATTGTACCGCAACACGCATTCTCGTTTTTCCTAATTTCGCCTGGGCAGGGACTGAAATGACTCCTGACAAATCACCAGATCCAACACGATCACCCAAGTATGTTTTTTCAGAACCTTCAAAATTACAATCTTGATCCCAATCTATCCATAAAATGACATGTTCTTCGTAATTGTCACTTACCGTTACGGTTATGGTAACGGGCACTTGAGCTTCACGCTCCATATCGGTTGAGATAGCTGTAAAATCTGAATAAGAACTACTTGTACTTGCTTTTGAAATTGTACCTACAGTAACTTTACTGATATACTCATCAATAAAATCTGTATAGCTTGCCGTGCAATGGGTACAACTAATTACAGTGATGTTGTCCGTTTTTGTATTTGAAGCACCTCCTTTTGTCACGGTCAAACTTACCGGATAGACACCAGCAACTGGATAGGTAATTGCAGGTGGATTCATACCCGTAAAACTACTCGGAACCCCTCCCTGAAAAGACCAAGTCCAAGTATCGGGACTACAACTAGAAGCATCCGTGAAAGTCACTGCTTGTCCTTCTGTGATATTGGTGGAGGAACTTGTAAACTCAGAAATAACAGGCAATATCGAGATGAAATCTTGTTTTACTTCTGTGTCATTGGTATTCGTGTTATTATTTGTTGCGACCAATGTAATTGAATAATTGCCTACGGCATTAAATTGTATTTTTGGATTTTGAGAAGTGCTATTGGTGCCACCTACAAAAGTAAATGTACTAGGGGATATCGACCATACCCAACTATTTGGAATCCCTGTTGAAACGTCCGTAAAAGAAATAACATCCGACGAGGTACAGGCTTGTAGCTTATCGGTAGTAAAGGCTGCCTCTACTGCAGAAGGACTAAATTCCCAAGAGGCAATTTTGTCCCACGTTCATTTCCAGGTAGAATATAAGTATTTGTAAACCAAAATGTATGGTCATCGCTAGGGTCAATACTCATATTCGTATAATCCCCCCAACGTTCTAAACCTTGTTGCGATGCATTGCCCTCTTGGATAGAAACTTCTGCAAAATCTAAGACTCCGTTTGCGTTAGCATACTCTGCCGCAGATTGACCAGCGTACCGAATACTGGGATGCGTGTTGGAGCTTGATACATTGTACCCGATGGCAATTTCGTGCACATCATTTTGAGAAATGCTGCCCATCCATCGACTATCGCCATCTGGAGCGTATGTTCCATTCTGTCGGATTGCCCAATTTCCTCCATTGTTGCTTCTAGTTAATTCATACCACCTTAAACCTGCATGGTCAGAATTATCAACATCAACGGTATGCAAACAAACTAGGCTTTGCGTATTCCCATATACTCGATGTTGAGCACGATTCATTAATACCTGTGGGACAGCATCTAATTTTTGATTATTGGGTTGAACAATATTTTCCCAACTCGCTCCAAAATTCGAATCAAAGGCGGGCACATTAAGCATCTGAGTGCGTTGAAATGTAGCTGCATTCGGATTAGCCCAATCCACATCTAAATCATAAATCCATAATTGATCCGTTCCGCCCCATGCATCATCATTGATGGTGATAAACTGGCCGGGTTGACCTGTGGGAGCAAAAGTACCGCCATCTGTATCCATGGGAAGTACGACATGAAATCCACTATTGGGTCTATTCGGGTTTTTAAACTGTACGACTTTTGGATTTGCGCCACCTGCCAGCATCACACTCCTCTCGAAAGCATAGATGTCATCTCCATCAGAATTTGCTCCCATTAGGTAACTGTCAGCTGTAATGCCAAATTTCATATAATCTGGAAACCCATTCATTGCAAAAGACCACCGAAACCAATTTCCTGTGGGGTCATTTGTTTCCGAAATCGCAATTAGCATATAGTCAGGATTACTATAAACACCCGAAAATTCCGCCGCAAACCAGCGATCTGCTTGCTCATCATACATCACGATTGGGTCTCCATCATTTACTGTTGCACCATCTACACCTGCAAATAAAGTGTTCATGGCGGTTGGAGCGACGACCTGTGTGCCATCTTTCTCATAAATAGCATAGCGTACGTTTATACTTTGCATATAGTGGTCACGCCCTACAGAGCCATTGTTGTCCAAGGGGCCAGAAAAACCAGATTGTCCATTAAAATTTTGGAGTATATTTCTATTGGGAGTACTTTTAGTACCCATTTTTCTTTGTAGGACTGGGTCGTTTCCTTTTGGTAACGCGGTCTCAGCAAAAGGGTAGAGTCTCGGTTTTTTCAAATCTTCATTTCGTCCTCCTTCCGCAAAATCATAAGTAGAAGCCAGCTTTATTAATTCCTTTAGTGGAGGACTCTTATCAAAATAGACGGCTGTACTTACCTTAGTAGGCTTTATTTTGGGTGCTTGCGCAAAAAGATTGAATCCCAAAAAAAAGGTAATCATGAGCAGAGAATAACTTTTCATTTTATCATTTTTAAGTGAAGAAAAGTTTTTCAGGGTTGAACAAAGATAATATGTTTTTTTAATAGTTGTGCTATTTATGCGCTTATGACACTTTTTGAGCAAAAAAAAGGGCTGCCTACATGTGTAGGCAGCCCTTTTGAATCAATAATTAATTATTAATCCATTTTTACAAAACGCTTGTATTGACCATTGCCAAGTTTTAAGACATACATACCAGCAGGAAGGTCACTGATGTTAAAATCTACACTTGAAGCCCCTTTAGTTAATTCCTTATTTTCCGAAAGGAATACTTGACCGCGTGCATCATAAATGCTTACATTAATGTCCGCATCCTCATCTAGAATAATTCTAGCTGTGATAAAATCATTAGCGGGATTCGGGTAAATATCATGAATAGATGTTGCTATATGGTTCGTAGTAAGTGGAGCCGCTTGAACTGCCGCCTCACCACAATTAACTTCCATGATATAAGTAAGTGCAACCCACTGATTAACCATTTGCCAAGTGCCTGCCCAAAAGTTAATAGCGGCAAAATCATTTATCTCAGAGTTTCCATAACTTAAATCTAGAGAAACAGTTTCTCCGTTTGGCCATGCGCCAGTACCTTCTTCTAGCTCATCCGAGAAACCGATGAAAGGTTGGTTTTGACCCATCGCATCTTTGATGAAATCATTTTCTGCTTGCGTAGAGATAACCGTTAAATATCCTCCGTCAGCTATTGCCTGAAATTTTGCTTGAGTCCATTGAGTCTGTGCGTCTGACAAGTAATAAGAGTGACCATTAAAATCGCCTAATAGGGTATAGCCTGCAATTGCACCACAAGAAGCCCCACCTTCTGAACCAACCAGAATATCAAATGAACAAGTAGCCGTATTACCACAATCATCTGATGCAGTGTAAGTTACTACATGATTACCTTGTACAAAAGCAGTTCCAGAATCTTGCCCAAGCGTTTGTGTGATAGTTGGATTTGGCGTTAAGGCACAGGTAGTCGTAGTCGTAGGTAAATCCCAAGTAACGACTACATCAGTATTTCCTTCTAAGATGGTCGCCTCAATAGTATTGGGACAAGTAATTGTAACCTCAGTTGCAGGAGGCGCGCCACAATCAACTTCCATGATGTATTTTTTATAAACAAATCCATTCACCATGACCCATTGACCATTCCAAAAATTCATAACAGCGTAATCACTTTCTGCATCGTTTCCATAACTTAAATCAAGTGAAGAAGATTCTCCATTTGCCCATGCTCCAGTACCTTCTGTGTCAGCATCATTATAACCGATAAAGACCATGTTGTTTCCAAGATGCAATTGAACAAAAGCATTTTCATTTTGAGAATTCATCGTGACCAAAGAACCACCAGCAGCTTCCGCAAAAGCTTTGGCATCTGTCCAAGTAGAAGCATCATCAGACATATAATATCCATGCCCTTCGAAAGTTCCAAAGAATGTATAACCATCTATCTCGCCACATCCTTCAAGAGCAGGCTCTGTAACCGTGACGGTAAAAGTACACTCTGATAAGCTATTGCAGCTATCTGTTGCTTGATATTCAATAGTATAGATGCCGGGAAAGAAAGTAGAGCCTGATGTCTCACCACTTTTTTGCGTAAGCGTAATGACATCACTAATCGTACAATCTGTAGAAACAGTCGGTAAATCCCAAGACATTTCAACGCTATATTCACCGGCAGGTACTTCCATCCATAGATTAGATGGACAATTAATAACTAATTCAGAAGTGATCGCATTACAAGGCATTTCGATGACATATTTTGCAGATCTAAAATAATGATCTAATATCCATTGCCCATCCCATGGCGTCATAAAACCAAAATTATGGACATCGTCATTCGGTGCGCACCATGAACAAGTGCTAAAGTTGGAGTAATCAAAGGCATCTCCATTTATCCAATATGGCTCTCCTTCAGTATCTAAGTCCGTCGCACCAATAGCGATGATGTCTGAAACGAGCTCATGTAGAAAGTCATTCTCTTCTTGCGAATTGATTGAAACTAAGTTTTGTCCATTTGCTTGCGCTAAAAGATTGGCTTGAGTCCAGTTTAAATTACTGACATCACTTAGGTAATACCCATGCCCTTCAAACTCTCCTAGCTTAGTGAATCCCGGAATGGGTTGTGAGCAATCTTGTGCATTTGCTTGCGCAAAAAAGAAGAGTAATAAAAGAGCAAAGAATGGTTGTAAAGTTCTGATCATTAGATTAGATTTATTTGTTGCAAATAATAATAAGGCAGGAGGGATGAATTTCAGCTACAAAAGTGCTCATTTTAGTTCGGAGTAGCAATATTATTCAAGGTTTATAGGCTAAATTACCCCACGGTAGGCACAGGTTGAATGA
>JAJRQS010000076.1 GCA_024280135.1 Bacteroidota bacterium
CAACAAAGGCACTGAAATATCCGGCCTTTTAATGTTAGAAGTAGATGACAATGAAATTGTCACTCGAATCCTCAATAGAGGCAAGACATCTGGTCGTTCTGATGATAATGATGAGGCTATTATTCGGGATAGAATTCGTGTATTCAATGAGCAAACAGCGCCCATCTATGATTTTTTTGCCAAAACCAACCGTTCTATTAAGGTAAATGGGGTTGGAGGTCTCGAAGAAATCCTTTCTCGTTTAGAGGAAGCGATAGTTTCCATTTCTTAATTATGGCATCAAGAAACTTTATAGACTACGTAAAAGTCTTCTTTGAATCGGGTAATGGGGGTGCTGGTTCACTTCACTTCAGAAGAGAAAAATATGTTCCAAATGGCGGTCCAGACGGTGGGGATGGAGGAAGAGGTGGGGATATTATCATACGCGGAAATGCGCAGCATTGGACGTTGCTTCCGCTAAAATATACCAAACATGTCAAAGCGGAAAGTGGGGGTAATGGAGCTGGTAATAACTCATTTGGGACAGACGGCAAAGATGTCTATGTAGATGTTCCATTAGGAACGGTTGTCAAAGATTTTGAAACAGGCGAGATTCTTTTTGAAATCACGGCTGACCAAGAAACAAGAATCCTCTATAAGGGAGGTCGAGGCGGTAAAGGAAATGCGTTCTTTAAATCTGCTACCCAACAAGTGCCTAGATATGCTCAGCCAGGAGAAGAAAAGCAAGAAGGTTGGGTGATCCTAGAATTAAAAGTCCTAGCAGATGTAGGTTTGGTGGGTTTCCCAAATGCAGGGAAGTCAACACTGCTTTCTGTCATGTCCGCAGCAAAACCAAAGATTGCCGATTATCCCTTTACGACGCTTACGCCAAATTTAGGCATGGTTTCATACCGGGACAATCGTTCTTTTATCATAGCCGATATCCCTGGAATCATCGAAAAAGCCCATGAGGGAAAAGGGCTAGGTGCGCGATTCTTAAAGCACATCGAAAGAAATGCCGTCCTCTTATTTATGGTGCCAGCAGATACAGACAATATCAAAAAAGAATATGAAATTCTTTTAAATGAGCTCAAGATGTTCAATCCCGAACTATTAGACAAACCTAAAATGCTAGCCGTTACAAAGACAGATTTGATAGATCCAGAACTCGAAGAAATGCTGCGTGAAGATTTACCGGAAGGCATCACTACCCTATTTATCTCTTCTGTGGCGCATAAAGGATTGGATGAATTAAAAGATAAACTTTGGCTGGCTATTACTAGCTAATACACGACTATGAAGAAGTTTTTAGACATAGAAAGAGTCATCGGTGAAAAAAATCCAAAAGCATTAAAATGGATGCCGGGTTTTCTTTTGCGTTACATCAAGCGCATCACCCATGAAGAGGATATGAATGCCACCATGCTCCAATTCAAAGACAAGATGGGTGCTGATTTTTGCACCGCTATCGTCCATAAACTCAACATTTCAGTTAAGGTCTATGGCACCGAAAACATCCCTAAAGAAGGCGGTTGTTTATTTGTTTGTAATCACCCATTGGGCGGAATGGACGCAGTAGCCCTAGTACATAAAATCCACACGATACGCCCTGACATCAAATTTATCGTGAATGATGTTTTGATGAATATCAACAACCTCAGTATGATGTTTCAAGGGGTTAACAAACACGGAAAAACAGCCAAAGAATCCCTGCAACATATCGGTGAATTATTTGCCAGCGACCAAGCGATATTTATTTTTCCAGCTGGCTTGGTCAGTAGAAAGAAGAAAGGAGTAATAGAAGACTTACAATGGAAGAAAACTTTTATATCGCAAGCTAAAAGAAATAATAAACCTGTCATACCAGTATATGTAGATGGAAAATTGTCAAATTTTTTCTACCGTTTATCCAATATTCGAACTCGTTTAGGCATTAAAGCTAATATTGAAATGTTGTACTTGGCAGATGAAATGTATCGTCAAAAAGACAGCACAATTTCGTTTGTTTTTGGTGAAAAAATACCTGCTTCGACCTTCGATAAGTCAAGAAATGATTTAGCGTGGGCACAATGGGTAAAAGAAAAGGTTTATACTTTAAAACAACAAATGTTAGGATAGATTACGTACTTTTGTCCTTCAAAACAATAACGGTGGCTAAACTTATTCCAAAAATTGATAAAAACATTCTCCGAAAGGAGCTCAGCCCTGAAAGGTATGTGGGTCAAACTAACAAGTTAGACAATGAAATCTATATCATTGACGGACATAATGCACCCAATGTACTTAGAGAAATTGGACGCTTGAGAGAGTTATCTTTCGGGATTGCTGGAGGAGGAACGGGTTTAGAATTGGATATTGATAAATATGACACCTCTGAACGGTGTTATAGTCAGATGATTATTTTCAACCCAACGGACAAAGAAATTGTAGGGGGGTATCGGTTTATCAAATGCCCAGATGCCTTTAATGAAGAAACTGGAAAATATGAATTATCCACACTTCATTATTTTAACTTTACACCAAAATTCTATAAAGATTATTTGCCCAAAACCATCGAACTTGGACGCTCATGGATACAACCCATGTATCAATCTAAAGGAGGCAGCGCAAGACAAGGTATTTTTGCTTTAGACAATCTCTGGGATGGGCTTGGAGCCATAATACACCGTAATCCTGAAATAGATTATTTGTTTGGCAAAGTGACTATGTATCCAAGTTATAACAAGGAGGCACGAGATGCGCTACTTCACTTTATGGATTACTACTTTCCCGATAAAGATAAGATGGTTGTGCCTATCGATCCATTAGGATTTGATTATGACTGGGATCACTTTCGTGAAAACATAGAAGGTAAAACTTATAAAGAAGGCCATAAATGGCTCAATAAATTTGTGCGTGAGCGCGGGGAGGCCATTCCTCCATTAATTAATAGCTACATGAATCTGTCCTCAACAATGAAAACTTTTGGGAGTGCTTTAAATGATGATTTTGGTGACGTAGAAGAAACGGGTATTTTGATTACCATTGCGGATATTCATCCCAAAAAACATGAACGCTATATTGGACAATTTAGCAATAAGAAATAAAACAACATGACTAGCGAACAACTAAAAGCCCTAAAGAGCAGAGTAGAATCTGTTAGGGACTATCTTTGACGTATCTCGAAGACTGATTGAAATAGAAGACTTAGATAAAGAAACCTATGCCCCTGAATTTTGGGACGACTCCAAAAGAGCCGGTATTATTACAAAAGAACTGGCAAGTCATAAGCGGATTGTCAAAGATTTTAATCACCTAAATGAGCAATGGGAGGATCTCGATGTACTCTATGAGTTTCAGCAACTTGGAGAAGAATCGGAGGAGTCCGTCGAAAAGGCTTACCAAAAACTCCTCAAAACTTTAGATGAATTAGAATTCAAAATGACCTTGGACAAAGAAGAGGATCATTTAAGTTGTATCTTAACCATCAACAGTGGAGCCGGTGGCACTGAAGCCAATGACTGGTCTGAAATGCTCTATCGTATGTATGTCATGTGGGCAGAAAAATCAAATTACAAGATTTCTGAATTAGGCAGAGTCACGGGGGACGTAGCAGGTGTCAAATCCGTCACGCTAGAAATTGATGGAGAATATGCTTTCGGCTACCTAAAGGGCGAAAATGGAGTCCACCGCCTAGTCAGGGTCAGCCCTTTCAATGCACAAGGTAAAAGACAAACTTCTTTTGCCTCTGTTTTTGTCTATCCTTTGATAGATAACACCATTGAAATAGACATCAACCCAGCTGACTTAAGAGTGGATACCTTCAGAGCCAGTGGAGCTGGTGGACAGCACGTAAATAAAACGGAATCTGCCATTCGTATTACACACGTCCCTTCGGGCGTCGTTGCAGAATGTCAAGACCAACGCTCACAACATCGTAACAGAGATAAAGCCATGCAGATGCTCAAATCTCGACTCTATGACATTGAGCTACAAAAACAACATGAGGAAAGGGACGAAATTGAAGCAGGTAAAACAAAAATTGAATGGGGCTCACAAATACGCTCCTACGTCCTAGACGACAGACGCGTAAAGGATCATCGCACCAATTTTGAAAGTCGCAACACTGATGCCGTTTTAAACGGTGGATTAGATCCTTTTATTCAATCTTATTTGGCCTGGAATAGCGGTAAGAAAGTGTAGTAGCAAGATGTTTTAGGACCAATACTACCAATCTCTTCTACTTGCGCAAACACCGCAGAGCTTAACTCCAAACCCAACTACTCAAATAACGGCTTCCTTGATCAGGACAAACAAAAACCACTACTCCACTATCCAAATCTTGAGCCACCTGTCTGGCGATGGCAAAAGCACCACCCGCACTCAATCCAGAAAATATAGACTCGCTTTGCGCAAGCCATTTCATTGAAGAGATTGCTTCTTCTCGATCTACGTCCATGGTTCTATCAATATATTTTGCATCATAAATAGCTGGTAAATATGCTGGAGACCAACGTCTTATGCCCGGTATACTCGAATCTTCTTTAGGTTGAACACCAATTACTTGAATGGTAGATTTCTTGGTTTTTAAAAATTTTGACACGCCCATGATGGTGCCTGTTGTACCCATCGCAGAAACAAAATGGCTGACTTGCCCTTCTGTATCTTTCCAAATTTCTGGCCCCGTTGTATTGAAATGTGCTTTCCAATTATCATCATTTCCGAATTGATCTAATAAAAAGTAGCCCTTTTCTCTAACGAGTTTATCTGCATATTCTCTAGAAAATTCAATAGTCTTTTCTGCGGGCGTCAAAATTACTTCTGCCCCAAACGCACGCATCGTGTCCACACGCTCTACCGTTGCATTGCTAGGCATAATGAGGGTCATTTTCAATCCAAATTGCCTTGCTATCATAGCTAAAGCAATACCTGTGTTGCCGCTAGTTGCTTCCACTATATGGCTCCCTTGCTGTATGTCTCCACGATCCAACGCCCCTTTAATCATGCTTAAGGCTGCTCGGTCTTTGACACTTCCACCTGGGTTTTGGCCTTCAAGCTTAGCATATATGGCTACACCTTTTCGCAAGTTAAGACCATTTATTCGTACTAACGGTGTGAAACCAATATGCTGAGTAATGTTGTCTATTTTCATGAATATATAACCCTATAGTCCTGAAATTGTTAAACTATTACTCAATGTTTTGTTTAAAGGAGGAGTCTAAACAAAAATCGAATGAGAATTTTACTTACTTTTCTATTCTTACCTTTTTGGCTATTGGGTCAAGACAGTTTAATCAACGCCCTTCCAGA
The DNA here is from genome assembly GCA_024280135.1 of Bacteroidota bacterium. Classification (GTDB taxonomy): domain Bacteria; phylum Bacteroidota; class Bacteroidia; order Chitinophagales; family Saprospiraceae; genus HyVt-613. The sequence continues at coordinate 5,269 of JAJRQS010000076.1, forward strand.
AATTCAAGTGAATGATAATCGGTTATCGATTCCCTTTCGGGAAAATGTACGAAGTATTACCGTTGTCAACGAAGAGCAAATTAATGCCTTTCCCGTACACAGTGTGGTTGAATTAATCCAACACTTTGCAGGGATTGATGTCCGCCAACGAGGGATTCATGGTGTACAGTCTGATATCAGTTTGCGAGGCAGTACATTTGAGCAAGTCTTAGTGTTGATAGACGGGATTCCGATGATAGATCCACAAACAGGACATCATAGTCTCAACTTACCCTTAAATAAGGAATCCATTCAAAGAATAGAAATTATAAAAGGTTCTGCGTCTAGGATTTATGGGCCAAATGCTTTTGCGGGTGCCATTAATATTGTGACTAAAAACAGTTTAAAGAAGCACCTTTCTGCTACTTTTGAAGCGGGCTCGTTTGGCTTGCGCAAAGGACAAGTAACGGCTAATTTACCCGAATATGGTACTTCCTTTTCTTTAAGTACGCAAGCAGCTGATGGCTATAAATATAATACAGACTATGACCTCACGAATGGATTTGTGCGTCAAAATTGGCAAACAAAAAATACGTATTGGAAATTGTTAGCGGGCATGACTTTTCGCAAATTCGGTGCTAATGGGTTTTATGCCAGCCCAAAATTCAAAGACCAGTACGAAGAAATTCAAACCTCCATCACCAGTCTTCAGATGACTACAAAAGTAGGTAAATGGGAAGTTACCCCAAGGCTTTATTGGAGACGAAATCAGGACATGTATTTATTTGTCAGACTAAAACCTGAAGTCTATCGAAATATGCATATCAACAATACTTTGGGGGCGGAAATTAATACAAAATTAAACATTGGGAACTACACAACGGGCATTGGACTGACTATGAACCAGTTTTATTTGCGAAGTAATAATCTTGGGAGCCACAAAAGAAACTCTCTCGGATTATTTGTAGAAGAACGGATACAACTATTTGATAATCAATTAGATATTGTTCCTGGATTCAACTTGCACTATTACAATGATTATGGCGTAAAGTTCTTTCCAGGCCTAGACATTGGCTGGCATTTTAATCGTGCGACTACGCTTTATGCTAATGCAGGTTATACTTGGCGCGTGCCATCCTTTACGGACTTGTACTATGTCGGACCGACTAATTTTGGCAATCCTGACTTGAATCCGGAATCGGCTCTAGCGGTTGAAATAGGCACAAAACACCTTACTAAAAACTGGAATATTAATGCGGCCATCTTTAGACGTGATGGGCAAAATATTATTGACTGGACAAAGACTGCCGACACTTTAAAATGGCAACCCAATAATTACAATCAAGTCATCACAACAG
>JAJRQS010000077.1 GCA_024280135.1 Bacteroidota bacterium
AGGACTAAAAACACCCTTTCGGTCAAAATACACGACTCACGTATTCCATCAATATACCATGCAGGTGTTGGACGGAAAGCGAGATGAGTTGCAGGCTTACCTTGCGGAAAAAGGAATACCTACGATGATTTATTATCCGGTACCTTTATACAAACAGAAAGGGTTTGCGAAGTTTTATAAGGGTGAAGAATTACCTGTGACTGAGTATTTGAGTGATACGGTTATTTCTTTGCCGATTCATACGGAGATGCGTGAGGAGGTGCAGGAGGTGATTATTGGTGGGGTGATTGATTTTTTTGAGGAATCGAAGAACCGAGGAATCGAGGAACCGAACGTACATAAGAGCTAATGTCTTATACTTTTTATTTTGAGAAGACACGAGTTTGGAATGCAGCTATTGAATTAGCGAAGCAGGTGTATATGATTTGTCGGAAGCTGCCATCAGATGAAAAATTTGGGTTGAATACTCAACTAAAAAGAGCAAGCATATCCGTCAGCTCTAATATTGCAGAAGGTCTTGGGCGAAAAGGTGGAAATGATCAGGCACGATTTACAAATATCGCCTACAGCAGTTTAATGGAAGTCGTAAGCCAAATACGAATTGCAAAAGAGTTTGGTTATGTTACTGACATGGAGTATGAAGGAATTAGAGATACCTCTGAAAAAATAGCCAATCAATTAAATAGTTTAAGAGAAACTCAAATAAACAGAGTAAACGAACCTAAAGAATATTATGGAATGAAGAATGAATTGGAAGATCAAAGCCTCGATTCCTCGCAGCTTGCTGCCTATCCTCGATTCCTCGATTCCTCCAAAATCGATTATTTCGTCCATCCATCCGCCATCATAGACCCAAACACCAAAATAGGTAAAGACACCAAAATTTGGCACTTCTCCCACATCATGTCCAACGCCACCATAGGAGAAAAATGTAATATCGGACAAAATGTAGTCATCTCCCCCGATGTCGTTTTGGGCAATAATGTCAAAGTACAAAATAACGTATCTATTTATACGGGAGTCACTTGTGAAGATGATGTATTTCTGGGGCCAAGCATGGTATTTACGAATGTCATTAATCCACGGAGTGCGGTCAATAGAAAAAAGGAATATTTAGAAACCATCGTAAAAAAAGGAGCAACCATCGGCGCCAATGCCACTATCGTATGCGGACACAATATCGGCAAATACGCTTTTATTGGAGCAGGAGCAGTAGTCACCAAAGAGATACCCGATTATGCCTTAGTGGTCGGTAATCCAGCAAGGCAGATTGGATGGATGAGTGAACATGGAGAACGTTTAGATTTTAGCGAAAGCGGAGAAGCGGTCTGTAAAGGAAGCGGAGATGTATATGTATTGAAGAATGAAAAAGTGGTGAAGATTTAATTTTCCTAGACTCTTCAAAATGATTCATACCGTAATGCAATAATTTAAAGCAATGTCAAGAAGAATACATTTTTACAAATCGTTTGAAGAACAAAAAAACGCGGAAATAAAAGCTACTTTGGCTATGTTACCAATGGAACGAATTCGTTTGGCCGTTCAATTGACCAAAAAGGTTTATGGCAAAAACAAAAACAAAATTTGTAAAAGTAAGCGAATCACCTTTGTAAAAACAAATTAAGTTGAGTATATTCTTTAAGGAACATCAGGAGATTTTAGCCTTGCTTAATAAACACAACGTTCGCTACCTGATTATTGGGGGATATGCGGTTATTTTTCATGGATATGCTAGAACTACAGGTGATTTAGATATTTGGTTAAAACCATCAAATGATAATAAATTAGCCTTAGTAAAAGCATTGAGTGAGGCAAAATATGATGAGAGCGATTTGCAAACATTAAGCTCTTTTGACTTTGAAGAGCACCAAGTATTTAGCATAGGAACAAGGCCTTCTAAAATAGACTTTTTAACAAGAATTAATCAAGTTCAATTTGATACTGCTTATAACCAAAGAGTGGAAGACCAGTATGAAAAGCTTGTCGTGCCCGTTATTAGTTTGGCCAATTTAGTGTTGTCCAAGTTTAATACAGGTAGGCAAAAAGATATTTCGGACATTGAAGAGCTTCAAAAAATTGCAAAGAATAAATAGGATGAAGCAGCGATTAAACATCCGAAGGATAACTTGAACTACTTCGCTCAGGAAACCGCCATCATAGACCCCAACATCAAAATCGGAAAAGACACCAAAATCTGGCACTTCTCCCACATGTCCAACGCCACAATAGGAGAGGCATGCAATACCAAAGAGATACCAGATTATGCCTTAGTGGTCGGTAATCCAGCAAGGCAGATTCGATGGATGAGTGAACATGGAGAACGTCTAGTTTTTAGCGAAAGCGGAGAAGCGGTATGTAAAGGTAGTGGAGAGAAGTATGTGTTGGAAGATGAAAAAGTGGTCAAAATTGGATAGTTATCTTAAAACTAAAAGATAATTTGCGACTGTAATCGTAAATTATACGTATATTTGGCGATTATAATCGCAAATTATCGCAAATGATTACAAGAGTACTTGAAAACGAACTTAAAAAAAGAC
>JAJRQS010000078.1 GCA_024280135.1 Bacteroidota bacterium
ACTAACTTCCATGGACATAACTATGATATGATTGTCAAAGTAACTGGAGAAGTCAATCCCGAAACGGGCTATGTCATCGATCTGAAAGACCTAAAAGAAATTATCAAAACACAGATTGAAGATAAATTTGACCACAAAAATCTAAATACGGATGTTCCCGAAATGGCTGGCATGATTCCGACGGCAGAACATATTTGTTTTACGATATGGGGTATTTTACGCAAGCATTTATCGGAAGATCTTGATCTCTCTATTCGACTCTACGAAACTCCACGAAACTTTGTGGAATATCCTGCCTCGTAGTTTTAAGGTTTTATGGTATAGTGGTGTTAAGATGGGTACAAAAAAGTATAGTGGTGTTAAGCGTTAGGGTATAGCGGTTTATGGTCTAAGTAAGAGGTAAAGGGAGGGAGAAAAAATCGTGGCAAAAAAAAACTACCTAGTGCTGTTTTAATTCGTGCATTCGTGGCGATCCTCTCTAGAGGTAAAGGGCTAAAACCTCTTTATAGTAAGCTTCATATTCGGGTAAAATATTCTCTAAAGAAAAACGCTTGGCTTGTAGGAGCGCATTTTGTTTAAACTCCTTTAAAAGCGCTTCATCTTTTAATAATAATAAAGCGTTCTTACTCATATCGGCTACATCCCCAACATCACTTAAGAAGCCCGTTTGACCATGAATATTGACTTCCGGAATCCCTCCCACATTAGAAGAAATCACAGGCACCTCACAGGCCATCGCCTCCAAAGCTGCCAACCCAAAACTCTCCGAAGCCGAAGGCATCAAAAATAAATCCGCTACAGCCAATAACTCTTCAACCGCATCTTGACGGCCCAAAAAGCGAACATCTGTACAGCCACATACTTCCCGACAATATTCTTCAACTCGCTGTCGATCTGGGCCATCTCCTATTAATAATAATTTAGAAGGCACCTCTTTTGAAACTTTTTGAAAAATTTTAATCACATCTTCCACCCTCTTCAGTTTTCGGAAATTACTGATATGAATTAATAATTTTTCTCCATTAGGGGCAATGGCTTTCTTAAAATGGTCTTTATCTGTTTTGCGAAAGCGTGCAAAGTCAATAAAATTATGAATGACTTTAATTTCACGTTTAATATTAAAAAAAGAAAGAGTGTCTTTTTTTAGACTTTCTGAAACGGCTGTCACGCCATCTGACTCATTAATGGTATATTCTACGACGGGCAGAAAAGATTTATTGGTTCCTACTAACGTGATATCAGTCCCGTGCAAAGTGGTAATAAAAGGAATATTGAGCCCATTGGCTTTCAAAATACTACGCGCCAATAAGGCAACTGCCGCATGGGGAATCGCATAATGTACATGAAATAAATCCAAATTTTTAAACTTAGCGACATCCACCATTTTGCTCGCAAGAGCCGTATCGTATGGCGGATACTCAAACAATGGGTAATTCTCTCCCTCTACTTCATGGAAAAAAATACGCTCATGATATGCAACCAACCGAACAGGAGATCTATAGGTAATAAAATGTACTTCGTGACCCTTATCTGCCATCGCAATACCCAGTTCTGTTGCCAAAACACCGCTCCCCCCATAAGTAGGATAACATACAATTCCAATTTTCATAATCTTATTTTACCAAGCAAAGATAGGTCTAAAACTATTCCCACATTTCTCATTTTATGTCGTCATCCGACCATTCATTAACAAAAAGATAGTCATACTGTTGTCATGAAATCTTATTACCTTTACAAAAAAAACCATGGTTATAGATCCTAAGAAAATACCCACCAAAGATCTTCATCAATATATATTAGCTGCCGTCTCGCCAAGGCCGATTGCCTTTGTGAGCACTGTTGATAGTAATGGCAACCCCAACCTTGCACCGTACAGCTTCTTTAATGCTTTTAGCTCTAATCCGCCCATTGTTGTTTTTTCTTCCAATCGAAAGGTCAAAGACAACACAACTAAGCACACGCTTGCGAATGTTGAAGCCACCAGAGAAGTGGTCATAAACGTGGTTACACACGACATTGTTCGACAGATGACATTGACGAGTATTGAATATGATGAAGGCGTTAGTGAATTTGAAAAAGCAGGCTTTACGCCGATTCTTTCAGAGCTCGTAAAACCCTTTCGGGTAAAAGAATCTCCAATAAACATGGAATGCAAAGTCACAAATATCATCCCGTTGGGCGACCAAGGAGGTGCTGGAAATCTGATTTTTTGCGAAGTCGTTCGAATGCATATTGATGATAAAATTTTGGATGGAAACCGCATCAACCCGCACAAACTTGACATCATGGGGCGACTAGGGCGAACGAATTATGCCCGCATAAAAGGCGATACTATTACGTCTATTTTCCAATCTATTATAGATAAAGGAATTGGTTTTGATGGACTTGCTAAGGAAATTACACATAGTACGATCCTTACGGGAAATGACATCGCAGAACTGGCTTCATTACCCGCCTTACCCAAAATTGATATTTATAATGAAGCAATGAAGGACGAACGGGTATTGGCTTGCGCAAAAATGAAAAATCCCAAATCGGGCATACACCTGTATGCCAAAGACTTAATTGCTCAAGGCAAAAATACGTATGCCTTAGCCGTTTTATTGTGTGGTTAAAAAGCTCTTAAAATGAAAACATTTTTTTCAGAATATCGCGTGGACTATACCACTTATACATTTGGATACACAGCATACTGCATTCAAGAATCTGGGGATAATTTACACGAAATATATAAACTTGGATTTTTACCTTTTACGGGTGAACACCGCATCAAAGAGCCTATTTTTTATATGGCAAGAAGTCTAAGGGTTGATTTAGCTAAGTTTTCAGACTCCTCTGAAAACCGCCGAATTAATCGAAAAGTAACGGACTTAGATCTTTCTTTTAGCGTCATAAAAAAGGAAGACTTTGATGTAAGCGATCTTACCTTTCGGAAAATTTGTCTAGACTATGCTGCCATCCGATTTGTGGGTAACGAAATGACTGAAGAGCGATTTGACTATATCTTAAGCCGTACTACGACCACACATATTTTTGAATATAAAACTAAGCATAAAACCTTTGGTTACATTTTGACTTGCCTAGACGACAAAATGATTCATTATTGGTTTGCTTTTTTTGATGTCGATTTAATGGCGAGCCACTCTATCGGAAAATGGATGATGTGGTCGGTCATCGACTGGGCACAAAAACAAAAACTTGAACATGTTTATCTAGGGACTGCTTATAACAAAAAATCGCTTTACAAAATTAGAGACTTTAAAGGTTCTGAATATTTTGATGGGGCTCGATGGAATGCCGACATGGCTCAACTCAAGGAACTCTGCAAGACTGATGAGCTAGAACGAAAAATCGATAGGTTCAAAGAGCAAGACGCTTTCAGTGATTTAGCAAACAAAATATCCTAACATGAACCGGTATTTATTTTTAATATTAATTATTCTTTTTCCTTTTTTGTCGCTTGCGCAAAATACAAACAGGCAAGATACTGTCATCCAAATTAACAAAAAGCAATCCTTTCTAATACCATCAGACACTTTTAATAAAAAACGTTTTTACCTTAGTGCGGGATCTGGCGTAGCATTGTATAGTGCTTTCTCCATCGGCCTATGGGAAGCTTGGTACAAAGAAACAGAACTCACAAAATTCCACACTTTTAATGACTGGGGGGAATGGCAGCAAGTTGACAAAGCTGGACACCTTTTTACCGCTTATAATTATTCACGATGGGCCTTTCAAGGAGCTAGATGGACCGGCATGAGAAGAAAACCTGCGGCATGGACGAGTGCAGGTGTGGGTTTACTCTTACAATCCACAACAGAAATAATGGATGGCTACGCCAGTAAATGGGGGTTTTCATGGGGAGACATGACTTTTAATGCGCTAGGTAGTGGGCTCTTTTTAGCGCAAGAGTTAACTTGGAGAGAACAACGCATCACAATGAAAGTTAGTTCTAATCCACAAAAATTTCCAGATATAGTTTTTAAAGGTCTTGGACATAATGGTAGTATTTCTCTAAAAGAACGTGATCAAGAACTCTATGGAAAAAGCTTTGCAGCAAGATTTATTAAAGATTATAATGCTCAAATTAGTTGGTTCTCTTTTAATTTAAAATCATTTGCACCAGCGTCCAACATTCCTCCTTGGCTCAATCTATCAATCGGATATGGTGCTGCCAATATGATGAGTGGGCGCGGCTATGATTGGGTGGGCAAAGACGGGCTTGCCTATTTTGTCCAATCAAATGATTTGCCTCGATATCGCCAATTCTTCATTTCTACGGATATTGAATTAAGTCGGCTTCCGATTAAAGGACCTTTGTGGAAGATGCTAGTCTATGGTGTGCATCATTTTAAATTTCCTGGCCCGTCACTTGAGATAAATACACTAGGAGAAGTAAAAATGCATTGGTTATATTGGTAGTTTATCTCCCAAAGAAAGTAGCCAGTTTTGAAAATTTAGCGTAATCTTCTTTTATTTATTTTCATGATTTCTTCTACAATATCTACAACCACTTCAAAAGGCAGAATTTCTATTTCATAATTAGCCGATTTTATCTCAAAAGGACTCTTCTTAAATTCTTTCCTAATCGTCTTTGAGGTTTGTATGCATTTATAATCTATATAGTCCCTTTTTGTAATACCTTCTAAATAACGCAATATTAAATAAGCCCTTCTATGTGTATTATCTTTCCTCAATGAATAACGATGCCTATATCTTTTGATATTGTCTTCTAATGCGATCAAAGCATCATAGTCCTCCACCATCAATAACCACAAAACCCTTAAGACTAAAATGTTCACATTCATACCCTCTTTATCCTTTGAAAAAAGTTTAACTTTTCCTAAAAAGATTTTGAGGCTAAAGCTTTCTTTTCTATACTTTTCAGGAAGTGTAATAAGCTTCATTTCATGAAGTAAACGAATCCAAGCAAAGTTAAGATCCCAAATTTGCGTGATGGGTCGTGGGAGTTTTTTAAAGTTTCTATGTGCAACAACTTCCTCATAAAGAGGTAAAAGCTTTTCGTAGGAACCCTGATAAAATGAAAAAGCGATTTGCCCTCCTTTTATCTGCATCCAATTAAAACTACCTTCTTCTGTGTATTCAAAAGCTTCTAGCAAGTTTTTGTCTGCTGCTTCAAATTTTTTTAAATAAATATTGCACATAGCTGCATTGCTCAGTAAGGAAACAAACATTCCCTTAGTAGGATTTGTAAATGTTTTTAATTGACAAATAGATTCTTCAATTCTAGAAAGAGCTTTTTTATACTCAAATACAGACATCAAATAAAAAGCTGAAATGATACTCTTTAGGAAATAAAGTCGTACAGAAGGTTGGAATCCTACCTTACTTACATAAGTATCAAAATCTCTTGCTTCTATCAAAAGTAATTCATCGGGAGTCTTCTGAACAGCAGATTGTGCTGTCAACCTAGAGTATAAACTCTCTGCCTCCAATAATATATTATATGTTCTTAGCGCTTCTTTAAATTCTTGGTCATACTTTTTAAACATCTTTGCTTTTTCCAGCA
>JAJRQS010000079.1 GCA_024280135.1 Bacteroidota bacterium
AGAACCACGATGACTAACCTTTAGTAGTCAAACAATAATCGGTCAATAGGGTGCTGTTAATTAAAACTTAACAGCTAATCGGGATACCACAAAGATAAAGAAGTTTTAATCCAATCATATACACCAAATAGGGTATTTTTGAAGACAATTCTTTTTTAATATTATTGGTTTTATTGTTGGTTTTTGGCAAAAAATGACAGGACAAAGGAACCTATAACCAAAAGATATTTTGCTCAACCACGAATGTGCAATTATCGTTAATATGGAATGAGATTGGTGAATGATTCGCATTTTATAATAGTTTCTACGTCGCGTTTAATTTAATGCACATACCTAAAAAAACGTCCGAAGGACAAATAAACGCACGAAGTGCACATCAACGCCCAAAGGACAAATACGCGCAAAGCACTCGACTACATTTCCTCCACGCCAAAAACGCTATTTATATTGAATTTCAAACTAATCTCATGGCCACCGCCAGAATAATCATTTAATTCTTGAAAAGATTGGTTATAAGAATACATCAAGGTCCCTACTTTCCAGCGACCTCCGACCAATAAGCTTCCCCTTCCAACTTCTCCTGGACGGTACGACAACCCTCCAAATAATTGTTCGTCAAGAAACGAAGCTAGAAAATTTACATCCAATAAATTAGGAACACCTCTATATTTCCTCATCATAATGGATGGCTCAAGCGTAATGCCTTGATCTTCCATTTTATATTTATATCCAATATTGAAGGCAAAGTTTTGAAAAGCATCTAAAGCATCTCTGCCTGCAGCCACTTTGCTATCTAATCTTGTACGAATCATTTTTGGCACAAACAGGCCCAAAAACAGTCCGTTGTTATTTCGTGCATACACCCCAAGTGTGACATCAAATGTGTTCAAACCATTAATTGCGTCCTTTAAAATTTCATCTGCTGCATCAAAGTTTGCACCAGGATCTACTTTCTGACTCTGAATCTCTCCAGATATTCCAGCTCCTATTTTAAATTCATTCACTTCAAATAAGTAAGCGTAATTCAATTTAACTTGATTCACTTTTATAGAAGCTATTTTTTCACTAAAGAACTGAATCCCTACCCCTGTTCGTTCAGATAAAGGACCATGGTAGGTCACGGCGTAATCCCTTGGCGCACCAGGAAAACCACTCCAGTTGTTTTGAAAATTTAGCAACACTTGATGCTCATCAAAACCTGTTGCTCCAGGGTTTAATAAAATTGGATGTGCGTAGAATTGTGAGAACACGCCCGCTTCTTGAGCTTGCAAGCCTAGGGCAGCCAAAACGACGAAAAGTAAAGTAAAAAAAGATTTCATATTTTTAATTTTTGTTTTTGGAATAATCAGTATCCTGTGGCTTTCAATATAAACATTGAAAGCCACAGAAATCCTATTTTACAATGGTGACGTGACCTTTTTTAACAAAGGTTTCACCATTTATGCTGTACCTCAGAATCCAGTAGTAGGGACCTTCAGGAAGTGGATTACTACTGTTATCCACTCCATTCCAATCACCCGTGTAGTCTTCTACTTGATACACTAACTGTCCGAACCTAGAATAAACTGTCAATTTATTCACAGTTGTAGATTGCAAGCAAGTTATATCAAACACATCATTGCTGCCATCTTGCACGTCTGGTGTTAACACTAATGGTGCTGAGAAACAATCATCAGCGACGCCATCTTGCAATGAAACACTTGCCATTTGAGTACAATTGTTTGAATCCGCAACAATTAAGATATATGTACCTGATCCTTTGTTAGTTAGATTCGCAGTCATAGTGCCATCATTCCAGTTGTAAAGATAATTTGGCGTCCCACCCGAAACGGTTACAACTACAGAGCCATCATTATTACCAGCACTTGAAGGGTGCGTAACAGTAAAATCAATCTTTAACGATTCTGGCTCCCCAATCACTGCCGTAAATTGCCCTGTCAATCCATCAAGATCTGTAACTGTTACAGTGTATTCACCTGCACACAGCCCATCTACAGATTTATCTGTTTGTCCACCATCCCAGGCATAACTATATGGAGTGTTTCCTCCAGCAACTGCGATAGACACCATTCCATTACACATGTCTTTACAGGTAGCATCTTCCACATCAAAAGAAGCTACTAGCTCTCCTTCAACTGGCATTACAAAGCTAATTGTAGTTGTACAGCCGATATCATCTGTTACGGTCACGGTGGCAGCTCCTCCAGGAATAGTTGTTGCTTTCACTGCTGTTTCACCCGTACTCCAAAGAAAAGTATAGGGCTCTACTCCGCCTGCGGGAATCACTGTTGCCTGTCCATCATTTGCGGTTGCAGAAGAAGCATAGGGCCCAATCTGAACACTAGCTTCCAAAAATGATTCTTGTCCGACCATACCGCTACAAGTCGTACTTGTTCCATTTGCATCCGTAACCGTAATATCATACGTCCCTTGAGACAGATTAATGATCATCGAATCAGAAGGTGGATTATTAGGACCTGTCCAAAAATAACTAGCGATAGGCATTACTCCTCCAGATAGAATCACTGTGGCTGTTCCTTCTGGCACCCCAGGACAAGTAGTATTCGTTGTTTCCACATTACAGAAGAATGCTCCTGGAGCTGTCAAGACGGTTGAGGCTATGCTCGTGCACCCTAAGTTATCTGTAACGGTGACGGTAATGGGTCCTGCGGATAGTGTATCAGGTTGTTGCTCAGTAGAACCATTACTCCAAAGGAATGTGTAAGGTGCTTGTCCACCAGTTACATCTGCTTTAGCTTCTCCAACTTTAGCATCAGGCGTTGGCAAATCAAACCCATTGTAATTACTAATGTGTTCTATAGTCAAATTCATATTAGAAATGACGCCGACAACGGCACTGCAAGAAGTTGAGTTTCCATTGGCATCTGTCACGGTAACTAGATAAGTTCCTGCGCCAAGGTTCTGTATGTTTTTACTAGCCGCATTAAAACTATTAGGCCCCGTCCAAGCATAGGTATAGTTCATGGCAGTTACGCCTCCATTTGCCGTAAGGCTTACAGAACCATCAAAAGAATCTGAACAAGGCGTATCTGTTCCTGTGGCAGTACATGACATCATATCGGGTTCAGTCAAGTTTTCTGTAAGAATCTTCGTACATCCAATATCATCTGTTATCGTTACCGAAATATCTCCAGGTGCTAAAGCAACCGCAGTCTCATCCGTTTCAGTACTAGACCATAAGTAACTATAAGGAGCTACACCCATTGAAGGATTGGCTTTTGCCGATCCATCTGACACGCCAAATCCGCTTACTCCATAACCATTATAGCTAGACAGAACAGATAAAGAACCTGTGAGCGAAGATTGTTGCCCAATTACAGCAGAGCAAGTACTTATTGCTCCATTCGCATCTTTTACGGTCACAACATAAGTCCCTACTCCTGCCCCACTTAAGTGAAAAGTAGTGGCGAATGTATCGACAGCATTATCTTTTTTCCAGACGGTCGTTAATGGAAAATTACCTCCCACAACCAACAACGTGGCTCCACCATTGGTTGATTCTGGACAATCCGTATCCATAGCCTCTGTTGAACAGGTGAAGTTATCAGATTCTTGACTAACGACTATTGGATTTGAACTCATTTGACATCCGTTCGCATCTTGTACTAGCAATGTATAAGTGCCTGCTGTCAATCCAGAAATATCTTGAGTCGTTTGGTTTGTTGGAGACCAGGTGTAAGTATAGCTACCTGTACCACCAGAAACGTCTACATCAATAGCACCATTATTACCCGCTGGCAATGTTTCACTATTGACACCAATCAAATCAATGATAATTGCAGGTGGTTCGTCCACCGTTGAAACCATCGTAACACTAGCTCCTAGAGCATCCGTTATGATCAAGGTGTAATCTCCTCCTGACAAGTTATCAAAAACGACTGGCAATGTTCCATTTGTCACTTGGGTACCTACCCCATCTATTGCAATGGTATAATTAGGTGACCCACCGGTGACAGAAGAAATCGTGATACTACCATCATTGCCTGAGAAACAATTCGTTCCTTGCGCAGAAACTACTGCTTCTGGTAAACTCGCAGAAGGTACCGTAAATGTGTGACTTAAGCTACAACCATGTGCATCTGTTATCGTAACCGTATAATTTTCCGCTAACAACCCAAAAATATTTTTTGTGCCATCATAATCATCATGGTCCCAATCATAGGCATAATTCATCGTACCGCCAATAACATCGTAGGTGATTATTCCATTATTACCCGTTGAAGGCGTAATACTAATATTCGTAATCTGAAGCTCTGCTGGCTCTTCTACTTGCGTAGAAAAAGTACTCGTCAATCCATTACCATCAGTAATGGTCAAATTATAAGTTCCGGCTACTAGCATATTATAAACAATAGGAAGTGTGCTCTGTGCAGTTCCAATTCCTGTAACCGAATAAGGAGCCGTTCCACCTACAATATTAGATATTGTTATTGAGCCAGAAGCCTCTCCGTGACAGTTTGCATCCATAGTCGTGAAGGTAGGTACGGGTAAGCTCGCATTCATCACTTCAAATGATTTTACGATCGTACAGCCATTTGCATCCGTAACTGTCAAAGTATATGTACCTGGACTTAGA
>JAJRQS010000080.1 GCA_024280135.1 Bacteroidota bacterium
TAGTAGAATATGGATTAATTTGGTCATTTGCGGTGAAATTAACTTGCGCAAATAAAAAATGACTTATAGCTAAGGCTATAAAGGTGAGTAGAGACCTTTTCATAAGAGTTGTTTATCCTTTCGGAATGAGTAAAAAGTACGGTTTCAGGATAAACGATGCTAGAGGGAATACAAAGATAGGGTTTCAGTAGATAAAATTCATGAATTTTATCTACTGAATTTATTTCTCCGGACGCATTTGTGGAAAAAACAAAACTTCTTGAATAGAAGGAGAATTCGTCATAATCATGGCTAACCTGTCTATTCCAATTCCAATTCCAGCCGTTGGTGGCATACCAAATTCTAAAGCCCGCAAAAAATCTTCATCCAACTGCATCGCTTCTTCATCACCACGCTTCCCCAAAGTTAATTGATCCTCAAATCGAGCACGTTGGTCAATGGGATCATTTAATTCAGAAAAGGCATTAGCAATTTCTTTAGAATTACAAATCAACTCAAATCTTTCTACTAGTCCTTCTTTGCTGCGATGTTTCTTTGCTAATGGGCTCATTTCCAAGGGGTAATCAGTAATAAAGGTCGGTTGTATCAGTTTGCCTTCTACGTTTTCTCCAAAGATTTCATCTATTAACTTACCTTTACCCATGCTCTCATCGATGGGCACATGTAGCTTCTTTGCTGTTTCCCGCAAGGCAGCCTCATCCATTTCTGAAATATCAATTCCAGTATATTCCTCAATGGCCTCAAACATGGTATATCGCTTGTATGGAGCTTTAAAACTAATCAAATTATCTCCTACTTGCACGTCTGAACTGCCATGCAAAGCAATGGCGACTTGCTCCAACATTTTTTCTGTAAAGTCCATCAACCAATACACATCTTTGTAAGCAACATACAACTCCATCAATGTGAACTCTGGATTGTGAAAACGACTCATGCCTTCATTACGAAAGTCTTTTGCAAATTCAAACACCCCATCAAACCCCCCAACAATCAAGCGTTTTAGGTATAATTCATTGGCTATACGCAAGTATAGCGGCATGTCTAAAGTGTTGTGATGCGTCTTAAATGGACGAGCAGCAGCACCACCATACATGGGTTGCAAAATGGGTGTTTCCACTTCTAAGTAATCCGCATCTTCCATGTAATCACGCATCGTTCGGATCATCTTACTCCTTTTCCGAAAGGTCTCTCTGACTTCTGGATTGACGATTAAATCCACATATCTTTGGCGGTAACGCAATTCAGGGTCTGCAAAAGCATCATGCACATTGCCTTCGTCATCTGTTTTGACAATGGGCAAAGGGCGAAGGGATTTTGATAAAAACTCAAATTCATGCACTCTGACGGTGATTTCCCCAGTCTTTGTTAAGAAAACTTCACCCGCTACACCAATAAAATCTCCTATGTCCGTATATTTTTTGAAAACTTGATTGTAAAGAGAAGTGTCCTCTCCATCCGCTAGATTGTCTCTATTCAAAAACAATTGGATACGCCCCGTTTTATCTTGAATTTCAGCAAAAGCAGCTTTTCCCATGATGCGTCGAGACATCAGCCTTCCGGCCAAACGAACTTTCTGAAAATTACCTTTCTCTACATCAAATTCTTCAGCAATTGCTTTAGCGTAAGCATTTACTTCATAACCCATTGAAGGGTAGGGGTTTATGCCCATTTCTCGGAGTGCATCAAGGCTCTTTCTACGTTCTATCTCTTGGTCTGTAAGCTGCATAGTATTAGTTGTTTTTTTCAGACAGCAAAAGTACGAAATATTGGCTCTTAGAAGTAAATATATTAGGTTTAGTTTTTTTACTACTGTGAAAAATAACTTAATCTTAATGGTTTAAATGCCCAATTTTAGGTTGAGAACCGTTATATTTGCCTATCACTTCTTTAACCGATGACACAAGCCTTATGATTAAATTCATAGTATCTCTATTGTTTATTTTGAGCCCGATGTTACTTTTGTCCCAGGGACTCATTGTAAATGAAATTTCACAAGGTACTTCTGGCGGGGATAAAGAGTTTTATGAATTGGTCGTTGTAGGGCAACCTTGCACGACAGTTGATATCCGAAATTGGCTAATTGATGACAATAATGGAGATTTTAATGCTTGTCCAGCAGGCCAACCAGGAGCATTGAGTGGTAGCGGGGTAGCTAAAGGGCATGTTCGTTTTTCAAATGATGCAATTTGGTCTGCAGTTCCTGTAGGAACAATCTTGGTCGTTGCATTGCCAAATTCAGATATTGGTGGGTTTTCGGAAGATTTCGACGATGGGGATTGTGATTTAGTGGTAATGGCTGTTTTGAGTCCCAATAATACCTTTATGGAACAGGCAGATAACAGCCCTGTGTCGGGCGGGAATTGTAATTGTGTTTCTGGTGTGTCTACTTATAACGGTCCCTATAACAGCGTCTCTTCTTACGATTACAATTTTCAAAACCCTATAAGTTTAAATAACTCTAAAGATGCTTTTCAAGTGAGGCGTCCTGATGGTTCTTATTTTCATGGGATAAGTTATGGAGTGGGGGCCTGTGGAACAGGGTTTGATGGAGGTCCAGATATGTTGCATGTGACCACGGCAGCTGGAGGAAACAAAGCCTATCAATTTTTGAATACGAACTCAGACGATTATAGAGCAGTTGCTAATTATGGAATTGTAACAGCTTCTACTTCGCAATCGGCTGGGATGCCAAATAATTGTGCAAACGCAGAATGGATTGCGTCAATGCGTCAGCCAGATAACCAGGAATTTAAAGATAATGGCTGTATGGATGCGACAGATCCCAATACGACTATTCTTTGTGTTGGTGACAATGCGAACCTTTCTTTAACTCCAACTTGTGTCGTGCAAAATTATACTTGGACTTCTTCTGATCCTTCGATTGTAAGTGTTTCTTCGGCAATTAACGAGACTGCCAGCATACTGGGTGTAGGATTGGGGACAGCTACCGTTACGGTAGAAGTAAGAAGACCAAATGCGAATCTGGATGTAGGTGGATGCGGAAATTTGGAACAAGTTCTTACCTATTCATTTCCAGTGTCCGTTACAGCAGGTTCGGTAACTTTTACAATACCAGATATTTGTATGGGAGATACTTATGCACTTCCTAATTCAAATGAAGGAGTGACAGGGACTTGGACTGGAACGGATGTAAATGGTAATCAATTCATACCGACTTCATCAGGAAATTTTAATCTAACTTTTACACCAGATCCTGGACAATGTGCTAGCGCCATAAATGTTCCAGTAACCGTAATGGATTCGCCAACTGCGATCCTATCCCTTACAGGAAATAATACCGTATGTCTTGGAGAATCTACAACTTTGGAAGTGAACTTTACGGGTACAGCTCCTTTTACTTTTGTTTTTTCAGAAAATGGAGTAGATCAGAGCTCAATAACTACAAATGATAACCCTTATGTTTTATCTGTCTCTCCAAATGCAAATACAACTTATGAACTTGTAAGTGTAGAAAGTGGCGGATGTATGGGAACGGTTCAAGGTTCTGAAAGTGTTGCATTGATTGCTGGACCTGATATGATTTTGTCAGGTGGTGGAACTATGTGTGTTGGGAGTTGTATGGATGATGTTTTTGTGCTAAATACAACGGCGGGGACGGCGCCTTATGTTGCAGAAATTACTATTGGTTCTTTTCCGGCAATTTCTTTACCGGGTCTTGGACCAAATGAAAGTATTAATATTTGTGTGGTTGGATCTGGTTTTCCGTCTTATTCTGCAAGTACGAATACCCTGACATTGCCAACCCTTTTAGTAGGGACAGGAGGCACAATAGTATTAAATAGTGTTTCAGATAATTCGGGCTGTTCAGGTACAGTATCAGGTAGTGCTACCGTTAATATTGTGAGTAGCCCTTTAGTAAACAATCCTTTCATTACCCTTTGTGAAACAGAAATTGCCCATGTTGACTTAACTAGTTATAATTCGGCTGTGAGCAACGATGATGTACAATGGTATTTTGGGAATCCAACAACTGGTCAGTTAATAAGTCCAGCTACAGATGTTGATTTAGGTGCTGTTGGAAACGATCTTTGGGTGCTTGTTGACAATGGAGGATGTACAATTGTATTTCAAATTACACCTACAATTTTACCTTCACCAACTATTAATCCTTTAACAATTGATGGGTGTGGAAGTAATATTGAAAATTATGATTTGACTCAGTACAATACTTTAATTAGCAATACGGGAAATGTCATTTGGTATGTTGGACAGCCTAGTAATTTGGGTGCGACTATTGGTACTCCAGATGATGTTGATTTGAATTTCCTTGCAGGAAATTTGTGGGTGCAAGTTGTTCAAGGTGGGTGTACGGCTGAAGAGGAAGTAATTGTTAATATTTCGCAAGGACCTGTTCCGAATGCTATTACTATTTCTGCTTGCGCAAATGCAGCCGTAAACTATGATTTGTCACAGCATGATTTAAGTGTTTTTAATCAAGCTGGAACAGTCTCTTGGTATTTTGGAGATCCTAATAATACTGGGCAGCAAATTAATCCTGCTACTGATGTTGATCTAAATATTGTCGGTGCTAATCTTTGGGTTTTGGTTGATGATGGTACCAGTTGTCCAGGTGTTTTACAAATTCCTGTGACGCTTGAGAATGAAACCATTACAACTTTTGAA
>JAJRQS010000081.1 GCA_024280135.1 Bacteroidota bacterium
AGAGAGATCCCACTTCGCAATGCTCAAAAAACAGAGATTGATTGGTCTGTCTATCTGAACGAAATCAGGGGTATCTTGATGGACGAAAAGATCTTACATCTTCCTTTTAAAGAGACCCTTATCGGCGTAGATATTAATACACCTATGATAGCTCCTGGGGTCAACCACGATGATAAGGATTTGCACTCCGCCTTCGCTCATTCGCTTCCGCAAAAAGATAGTAATGCTATTTTCGTTACAGAAGATGAGGCATTAGATTTGACTTATTTATTTTCAATTAATAAAGAGCTAGAGCGTATTTTAAAAAACTTCTTTCCATTTGCTCAGATTGTACATGGCGCAAGTGGAATGATCCGGTACTTTATGCTCCTTTCGGACAAAACAAGAGACAATCTTATTTCAATCAATATCAGTCCCCCAAGGTTATCTATTAATGTAATGCACTTGGGTCGATTGAAATTTCACAATGAATATCATATTTCAGATGCAAATGACCTCGTGTATTATGTCATGTTGGTCAACAACAAACTACACCTAAAGCCTTCATCCAGTCTATATTATGTGACCGGACATATCGAACAAGAAGGAATCTATATGCAACAGCTCAAACGCTACATCAACGACATCCAAACGCCTGACTTACAAGAAATCGTAACTTTCAGTAGCCGTACGATGCCTTGGTCTAAACATTATTTTTTAGATTTATTTACCCTTTACCTATGCGTATAATTAGTGGAAAATTAAGAGGCCGTAGATTTACGCTGCCTTCTGGAAAATGGCCGGTCAGGCCAACTACTGATTTTGCAAAAGAAGGGTTGTTTAATGTATTAGTGCATCAATTTGATTTCGAAGCCATTTCTGTTTTAGAACTTTTTGGAGGAACGGGAAGTCTCGCTTTTGAATTTGTGTCAAGAGGGTGCAGTGATGTCACTTATGTTGATAAGTTCTTTCCTTGCGTCAAATTTGTACAAGAAACGGCGACGGCTTGGAAGATAGAAGAAGAAATAAAAACCATTCGTATGGATGCGTTTCAGTATGTCAAAAAAGCTTCCCTATCGTTTGACATTGTTGTTGCGGATCCTCCTTATGATCATCCCCAAGTAGGACAACTACCTAATTTAATAAAGGAAAGTGGTTTAGTCAAGAAAGGGGGTTGGTTCATCTTGGAGCACAACCAAAACAATCATTTTGAGCAGCATGAACATTGTTTTATGGTCAAAAACTATGGTCGAACTCATTTTTCTTACTTTTCTTTTGAGAATGAAGATGCGTAATTATTTAATGCTCTTTTTTTTATTGATTGCCACTTTTGCTATAAAGGCACAAGTGACAGACTCTATTGCCTCTCGTGTAGTGTTAGATACAGAAGTGATCGTGGCTGCCAAACGGGGTTTTAGTGTGAAACGTTTTATTGACATCGTCCAAAAAGACACGGTCTTTGAACAAGCATTTAGTCGATTGAGAAAGGTAGCCTATACCAGTTCCAATGATTTTCATTTTTATTCTAAACGGGGAAAAGAAAAAGCTACTTACCAAAGTGAGCTCCAACAAATACAAGAAGATAGCTGTGTGGAGATGACACTCCTTTCGGAACAATCAACTGGCAATTACTATAAAAGAAAGAAGAAACATCGCTACTATACGGCTAAAATGTTTGAGCGTTTATTTTACAAGAAGGGAAGACATTGTACCTCCTCTACCCCACCCAAAGTAGCGACTAAAAAATCACGGATGGAAAACTACGTCCAACAATTAAAAAAATTAATCTATAATCCAGGCAAGGAAGTGGATATCCCTTTCATCGGACACAAGACGGCCATTTTTGATAAAAAAATGATCCAGTATTATAATTTCAAAATACAATCAAGACGGTATCAGGATGACACTCCATGTTATGTATTTATCGCTTCCGCAAAACCCAACCACTCTTCTGGCAAAACGGTAATCAAATATCTAGAAATGTGGATGGACAAATCTGACTTAGGCATCATCTCAAAAAAGTATCATCTCAAAACGTCCAATCTTTTTTTCAATTTTGATATTAAAATGGACGTAGATCTTCTTTTAACTCAGAAAGGGGTTGTCCCCAGTCGCATTGAATATGATGGAGCTTGGAAAGCGCCCACTAAGCGGAAGGAAATTGCTGATTTTTTATTGGAATTTGTTTATTGATGTGCACTTTGTGCGGATTTTCAATCGAGAAAACTCATTCATATACAACTTAATCGAATTATTCCTACTAGCATCCTCTTGAGCAAATAACGAAGAACCGCAAATTAAAAACAAAAGACTTAAAAAAAAACGTATTTTTCATATTATTTTAAAGTTTTCACTTAAATAGCTTTCACTTGCCCAAAGCACTTATTCGTGGACTCAGGAATTCAACGCCACACTATTTTACAATTACAATTTTGGCGACAGCTGCATCCACAGACAAACCCGGTTGAGCGGTACTAAAAACCAGATAGACGCCCGATTCTACTTTTTGGTGGTTATAATCTCGTCCATTCCAAATGGCCTGCCCTCCGAGTGCTTCTGTTTCAAAAACCAATCTTCCTTCAATGTCTGTTATTTTTATGTTTGCGTTTTGCGCAAGCCCTTTGATCGCAATCGGCCCGTCATAGTCTGGGCGAACAGGATTGGGATAAGCAAAGACATCTTCCTTGTGTAAGGGTCCTCCTTGAATGGCTTCGCTTTGGTAACTGATTAAACCAAAAGCAGTGCCTATATAGACCGTACCTGTATTTTCATTTACCGAAAGGCTTTGAATATCATTACTCGGCAGTGGGCTATTTGAAATATTAAAGGTGTGTAAAACCTCTTCGCCAGAGGGGGATAATACAAATACACCATTGGTTGTTCCGAACCACTTTCGGTTAGCAGGGTCAACCATTACGGCATTCACTTTTTCATCTGCAAGCAGGTAAGCATTGAAACCATCTAATGAGGCAATGCGTCGATTACCTCTACAATATTGTCCGAATACATCTCCCCCACAATCAAAAACAACGACTCCCTCATCTGTGCCTACCCAGATGAAACCATCTTGATCCATCGCCATATCATGTACGGTGTTGGACTGCAATTCACTATTGGCCGTATTGAATAATTTATACTGATCATCCGATCTATCATTTAGGCTTTCTCCTGTGCTAAACACCATCAATCCTCTGGAGACAAAGATGATCCATTTGTTACCAAAATCATCAATCAACATTCGATTGGAATACCGATTACTTGCTCCTAAATTAAAACTTAAAGAACTACCATCTTCTTTGAACACGACTAATGGTTCGCTGGTATTTGTATTGGTTGCCCAAAGGTTATTATCTCTATCAAAAGCTAATCCCACTACTTCCGCACCTTCAGAAGAACCAATAGATGGTTTCAACATAGAATTTGTAGAATTCAATACTTTAATATTGTCTCCATTTACTTCGACAATCCCACCGCCCAAGCTTGCGATATATTTTTTTCGGGTAACCGGATGAATGGCTATATCTAAATAATTATAGTCAGCCTTCTTTTCTGAAAGGAGAGGATATTTAGCGCGATTGACATAATCCCATTGTTGCGTTTTTAGATCTTGATAAAAAAGCCCATCTGCTACAGGAATAATTGGGTAAGACTTCGTAGGCGACCATCTACCTGCTGCAACATATAACGTATCGTCAAAAACCATCGTCCTAAATGCACGATGTGAATAAGGCCCGTTAAGGACTGGTGCATCTTCAAATCCTCCATCCAAATTTATTTTTCTAAAAGGATACCA
>JAJRQS010000082.1 GCA_024280135.1 Bacteroidota bacterium
ATTATACCCTGCTGTATAGTATTTTTGTTGATCATGAAGATTAAATCCAAATTTTGCTTTCGTTTTGTCTCGAATTGTTTTTAATATATTTGATTCTGGGCTAGCAAGTCTTGCCGCATCTCTATTCAAATCAATATCTAAAGCATTACGCCTAGTAAATCTTTCCGCTCCATCGGGGTTTAACATTGGAATAAAATACAAAGTTAATTCACTTAGAATTTTTTCCCGTAAGGGATTAAAGCCATCATCCATTCGGAAAAACTTAAAAATATCCATCAATGCCATTGTGGCGGTAGGTTCGTCTCCATGCATTTGTGACCACAGCAAAACAGGCGTCTTTCCTGTGCCTATTTTGACCATATAAATAGCTCTATTCTCAACAGAATGTCCAATTACTTCCACAGTGGCATCTGGTAAATCTTTCATTTTCATAATCAGAGGCACGATGTCTCGGTGCTTAAACCTTCGATGCTTAATCGTATCTTCTCTATAGTCCAAGTACATCGAGAATAAATCTCCATCTGCTTGCGCAAAAACTCTAGTCATAGAAAACACTAGCAATAGTATAAAGAAGGGGGCCTTTTTCATGGTTTTTATTTTTCGCTAAATTACAAAAAAATTGGGTATTCATCATCAAAGGTAAAAGGTAAGGATAATAAATAGCTACTCCTTTCCGTCAGCTAAAGCTAACGTAAACGGTAATTCGTGCATTCGTGATTAAAAATTAAATGAAAAATTATTGTTATATTTGATATTAATTAATTATACTATATCTTGCGGTCGAGAAAACTAAAACCACTATGTTAAACTGGAAAGCACTCCCCTTTCTCCGGTTACTGATGCCATTGATTTTAGGCATCTTGTTAGGTGACAGCTTACGGCTGAATCTTACTTCTTGGTGGATTTTTGCCCCTTTTCTAATACTCCCTTTTTTGATACGTTATGTTTGGTATCCAATGGCTTATCATCATCGCGTTTTGTATGGTTTGCTTGCTAATATTTTTTTTATTTGTTTAGGCTTTATATTAATCACGTTTTATCCTGAGACGCAGCAGGCCAGCCATTATAGTCAACATTACCAAAAAGGAGATACGCTCATTGGTTTGGTCAGCCAAGTGCCAACTAGGAAAAAACGAAAAAATACTGTCATTGAAATTCTTCGGCTTTCGCAAAAGGATAAACAATTTACCGTAAGTGGCCAACTCTATGCTTCTTTTCCTGACACAGCACAGATAGCTTATGGACAGATTGTAACAGTACGGGTTGTTCCACAAAAAATCAAAGGAGCCCGCAATCCGTATGCGTTCAGTTTTAAAAAATATCAATACTACCAAAACATCCATTTTCAATCTTTTATTAAGCCAAATGCTTATCAAATAATTGCCGTAAAGCAAGGTAATCCGCTGCTTCATATTGCATACGGATTACGTACTAGGTGTCAAGGCGTTTTACAACGAATCATGGGAAACTCTCGTGATTATGGTATTGCATCCGCCCTCGTCTTAGGCGTAAAAGACCAACTGTCTGACGACACCAAAGAAGCGTTTGCTAGTACTGGTTCTATGCATGTATTGGCAGTCTCTGGGTTACATGTGGGTATTATCAGCATTGGGCTTCGATGGTTAATGATCAAACTATTAGGTCGTCGAAAATCTAGGAGATGGTATCGCATTACTGCTCAATTACTAGGTGTGTGGTTTTTTGTATTACTGACTGGTGCCAGTGCTTCCGTCTTGAGGGCCGGAGTGATGTTTTCTATTTTAGAAATAGGTCTAGCACTAGATAGGCGTACGAGTATTTTTAATAGTATAGCCGCCTCAGCATATCTTTTATTGACTTGGAATCCATTCTTATTATTTCAGGTCGGTTTCCAATTGTCTTATTTGGCATTAACGGGAATCGTTTATTTTCAACCTTACATCTATAAACTTTTGGTCTTCAAATCTAATATTCTCAATTTTATTTGGAGATTAACAAGTGTTTCTATTGCTGCGCAAATTTCAACTTTTCCGATTAGTATTTACTATTTTCATCAATTTCCCTTGTCCTTTTTTCTATCAGGTTTAGTGGTTGTGCCTGCTGCAACCTTACTACTTCCGTTTTCTATTTTTGTATTTTTAGTAGATTTCATCAGTCATGGAGTTGCGGATTTTTTAGGAACGGGCTTGGCCTTTGTTTATCAAATAAATTCAGCTTTAATTTTTGGGTTAAGCTCTTTTCAGTGGCTAAGACTTGAGAATCTGTATTATACTGTATGGACGGTCTTATTAACCTTTGGATTAGTTTTTATCCTAGGTCTTTGGCTTAAAAGCAGACGTAAACAATTGATTTTCTATGCATTAGGAATTATTACATTGCTTTCTTTAGAACGAAACATGCTCACTTACAAAGCGGAGAATCGTTACGAACTTGCTTTCTTTAGCGTTCCTAAAATGGATGTATTTGGACTCATTTCTGCTCGAAAATTATACCGCTATCAATCGGACACCATTGCTCCCAAAAAGTGGTTTTATACAAGTAGTGCCTTAAAAATAAGAAAGGGAATAAAAACGGATACTGCTCTTTTGGAAAAAGAAAATTTTGTTTTTGAAAGTGTATTAAAATCTAACAATATCTGGAATTTTCAAGGGTCAATAATCGAGCTAATACCGTCGATTTCCAATAGTCCTTCTCTACTTAAACCCAATATCACTTTTATTCAAAAGAGCATAGACCCGGAAAGGTTAAGTCAAATTAAAGCAGATACCATCATTCTTGGGATTAATATATCCGCTAAGGAGGCACATGAGATTAAGCAATACTTTTTGTCGGAAGACCGGTATATCCGCCATTTAAAAGATGGTGGCTTTATTCTAAATCTAAACCACTAGCTATGAAATATTTACTTTTTATTTACAGCAAAAAAGAACGTTGGGGTATTCTTAGTTTAGTCCTATTAAATTTAGTTTTGGTACTCATTTCGTTCAGTTTTAAGCGACCATCATATGAATTTACGGAAGCGAGTATTATTGCTTTTCAAATTCCAAATTCAACAATACTACAAGATAGTTTTCCCCTTAAAACCCAAATTGACTCCTTATTCTCATTCAACCCAAACAATGCTTCAGAAGAAGTTTTTATTGCCCTTGGCTTTTCCGAAAGGGTCACAAAGAATATACTGAACTACCGAAGTAAAGGGGGGCAATTTTACACTACTCAATCCCTCAAAAAAATCTATGGTATGGATAGTTTATTCTTTGAGAAGATAAAAGACTATTGCCAAATTCCTAAGGACAAATCATTTTCTAAAAAACCTTTTACTAAGCGATTTGTGCAAGCTAAGATACAATCAAAGCGATTTGCGTTCGATCCCAACACGGCGAGTAAAACCGACTTATTATCACTTGGTTTTCCAAAGAAATCTGCCAATGCCTTATTGAATTATCGGTCAAAAGGCGGTCGAATATATAAGCCCGATGCGCTCAAAAAAATATATGGCGTTTCGGCTTCATTTTATGAATCTATTGAGTCTCTAATAGACATAAATAGTACGCAACTTGCTGGTAATCAACCTAAAAAACCGCAGAAACCCAGATCAACATTCACTTCTAAATCTGGTAAAATTAGACCACAAGATAAAAAATTAGAAATCAATTCAGCCACTCAAGAAGAATGGGAAAGCCTTCCTGCCATCGGCCCATTTCATGCAAAAAACATAGTCAAACTCAGACAAAAGCTAGGTGGCTTCTACAACATCAAACAGATAAAAGAGAGTTATCGTTTAACAGATTCAACCTTTCAAGTTATTGAACAATACTTAATTATAGATAAAAGAAAGATACAAAAACTTGATTTGCAACGATCCCGTTTTAAAGAAATCAATCGTCACCCCTATATCACTTATGAACATACAAAACTGCTCATGAAGGCTCAGCGAGAAGAGTCCCTATACTCTTTGGAAGATTTAAAAAAGACTGGAATTTTCAATGAAGAAGAATTGGAAAAACTGATTCCCTACTTGATTTTTCCTGAGGCTGACTACGAGGATTAGCGGCCTTTAAGCTGAGTGGATTAAGCCTGATGCTTCATAAAAAGATTACTTCTGAGGCCCCATGTCCATATTTTGAGTGATACTCATTCTTTACAGAAAGAATATGCGGGTGATACTTAAGTCTTTTATGAATAGCATTTCTCAAATAGCCCTTCCCTACCCCGTGTATTAAAAATACAGAGTCCATACCAATTTCAAAAGCCTCGTTGACAAATTGTTCCATGGCTCGTAGCTGAATTTGAATTATTTGCGAAGGTCCTAATTGGGTATGATTTTGCGCAAGCTGCTCAATATGGAGATCTATTTCTTTTGGAAAATTAGCTAGTTTCATTGGGTCATACAAGCCCGAAACCGTTTTCTTTGGAGGTTCAACCTTTGGTCTATAGGATACAAAATCCTTGGTATAGTCCTTTAAAGATCCTTCTACTTTTTTGGGGCTTGCACCTTTCTGCCAAATGTGTATCCCTATTGCCGGAAAATCCAAAAGCGGAATCATCATTTTAGATTTTAGTAGGGTTTTATCCTTTAATTTTAAAGCGCCTTTTTTAAAATCCTCGACACCCGAAGTTGTTATTCTTTGAAAGACATATTCCACGCTTGGTTTGTCTCCAAACTCTAACGGCGTAAATTCATCCACTTTTAAAGGTGAAAAAGCTTTTACCCTTTCGGAAATCGTCATTTCTTTAACTCCATCAAAAAGCACATCTATCTCTGCATATAAATCAAAGGCTGTAGCATTCACTAAAATCAGTTCGTATTTTGCGGGAACGCCTGCTTCAGAAACGTTGGTGGGAACTAAAACAAAAAGTAGAGCTTCATCTTTTACTTTTTCGGAAACGAAAGGAACAAAGTCATCCGAAGTAGAAAATGTTTTCGAACGGCTCATCCATTCATCATAGAGTTGAATATTTTCTTTAAAAACAGGTATTTCGGAGGCATCGTCTTCTAATTCAACGATGACCATATCGTGCTCTTCTGGGCGTATAATTTTGGCTATGACTCCCGTATGAATGAGCACCACTCTCTGTCCAATTTCAAAATTCTTCATATTGCAAAGATAAGAAAGATTGCAGACTAGATAAGTTATGCCACGAATGCACGAATTAAAGCCCCACTAGATGGGTTTTCAGCGAATGCACGAATTAATACCGCAGATTTAACGGACTATTGTGGATGAGGTAGATGGAGTA
>JAJRQS010000083.1 GCA_024280135.1 Bacteroidota bacterium
GCATTGACAGAGAATCCTAAAATGAAAAAATATATAAATGTTAAAAATTTCATAGTCTATTTTATTTCTTTCCCTACTTGAATAGCCATTGAAATCGGAGTGGGGTCATGAGTGCTGTTGTTCAGATCTAAACGAGTATCTAATTCAGCTTGAGAAACTGGACAAGCTGGAGAAGAAAGAAAAATGATTAGCGATAAACGGAATCTCATGCTGATGTCGGTTTATTTGTAACGGATATAGGGATAGTGTGCAAAAAGTATGCTAATCCAAGTACAATACCCAAAAATGCTTATTAGAGCCCTATAGGGTAAACCTAATTTATATCCGTTCGCCTTTTGTTTATATGTGTAGTGGTGATAATGGGCCTATGCGGTACTTCTACCGTTTACTATATAAATCGGTTTTTGTGACGATTAAAACACCCTCTTTTATGTCTAGGACCAAGACTTTTTCTCCTGTCGAAATTTTGGCACCTTGAGTGATGGCATCTACCTCTTTAAGTTTTTGGGAGATGAGGAGTTGTATTTTTCCTTTTCCTTTCCCCTCTCCAGGAATAGGTATATAGACCTCTCCTATAGAGCCAATGGTTAGATTTAAATCATCTATTTTTGCTTCTGTTCTAGTTGAGGTTTTGAATATCATCCAAGCAATAAAAAGCATAGCGGATAGCCCGAAGCCTGTACCAACCAATACTGATAGATAGATGGATTTACCAGCATGTAAGGCTAATAGCCCGCCCCAACTAAGAAAAGTAAAAAAGGCAATAATACTTCTTAGAGAGAAAATTTTAAAACCATGGTTTAATTCATCTCCTTCATCGACTCCCTCTAAGCCCATAAACGCTAAAATGGTTTGTAACGCAAATAAGATTGTTGAAATGAGGGCGATGCCCCAAAGGATTTGTTCTCTGAAGTTTAAATCGCTCCACCATTCACTGGTTAATATCGTCAACATGATTTCGATTGATTATATGCAATATTAGTCCATCTTACCTAGGTTTTGCTCTTTTTACCCCCAAATGACTCCTTTTATCGGTAAACCTTTACAAAAATCGGATAAAAGGTTTTCTTGGGATAGGTCTTCTCATATAAAACAAACACGCTATATTAACGTTTGCTAGATTCACTATAAAACAAACAATGTCCAAAAATCACGACTTACATAAAATTTACAACGACAAGGGAGAAATGTTGAGCCCGACTTTGCCTGAGCATGTGAAAAATTATTTGATTGACATTGATGGGACGATCTGTGATGATGTGCCTAATGAAGAGCCAGATAGGATGGGAACCGTTGACCCTTACCCCGATGCCTTAGAAATCCTCAATAAGTGGTATGACGAGGGGCATGTGATTTTCTTCTTTACTTCTCGTACGGAGGCACATAGGCCGATTACAGAAATGTGGCTAAAAAAACACGGTTTTAAATATCACGGTATTCTTTTTGGTAAACCACGTGGCGGAAATTATCACTGGATAGATAACCACATGGTGCGGGCTACTCGATTTAAAGGGCAGTTTACGGAGTTGGTCGTTAAATCAAATGATATAGAGGTGTTTGATAATGAAAAGAAATAATTTTACCAACTAGCTAAACAGACCTATTCCACCTCCCGTCCATTCCTGCTGATTCAATTGGGTATTGATAATATTACGTTGTCCGGATCGGACCAAGGTGGTCATTAGTTTGTATTTAGATTTATCAGTATCACGTATGAGTATGACCCTTATCTCCACCTTGGATAGTTTTCCTTTCGGAGAAAGAAGAATGGGTGCATAGGTCACTTTTTTTTGCAAAATGTATGGATTCTTGTTTTTTATCTGGTCAATGATTTCTTTTGTTGGGTTTAGTTGTACTCCGTTACCGGAAAATGAATAAATAGGTTTTAGGACGTAATTCTTTATATCATCTTGGTTGTGCCAATCATTTAGAAATATTGATTTGGGAGAATAATCTCCTTGGATGTAGGGTAGGGCAAACTTACTATATTTCAAAAACCAATTTGGGTGCCCAGCCCATTCTGCGTCCACCTCTTGTAAGAGATTGAATTGATTGGTTGGCATCTCCTTTCGGAAAAGTTCATCCAAGATGACTCGATTGCAAATGCGTTTAATGGGTGTTAGTTGGTTTCTATTATTTCGATAATATAATTTATTTCCTTTTAGGATGGTGTCGCTAATATTACAAATAGGGATATTGAGCAAAGCGCTTGCTCCCGCAAAATCTATGGCAGTCCGTTGTTGCCAAGGATTAATTTCTAGTAAAACGGTTTCTTTGGGGTCGTGATTATTTAGAATGGCTTTTCGTAAAATGGATATGTATTGAGAGGTGGTCATGTCGCCAAAATAGGGTGTGTATCCTGATAAGTCATAAGCGGATTGAAAGGCCCACCATGCCGCGTGTTGAAAAAAGAATAATGCCGGAAAGCCTTGCATTTCAATGAGTTGTGGCTCGGGCTGTTGGTATTTGTCTAGTGTGATGGCAAAGTCAAATTGCAAAAACAGTGGGTGCTCATCTTCATTGGGTACTTGCCAATGCAGCGGGATTGCTTGATGAGCGATCATCCTATATTTTGTAGATTGAAGTTGTTGGGCAATAGATTCCGAAGCCTCAATTAGTTTTGATTTTAATTGATTGGATATGAAGACGGGTGTTTCCAAAACCTTAAAATTTGGTTTGAAATCATATATTTTCTGTACCAAAAATTGAAATTGAAGATTCTTTTTGGAAGTATATTGTTCATTAAAAAACTGCCGATCGGAAGGTGTCATTTTTTAATTTTACTTTCGGATTGTTTGAGAAATTGAGGAAGTATGATGGCATGTGTTTGATTAAGTGGTTCGGAATTTTCTAGCTTTTTTAGTGATTTCTCGTATTCCTTTTTTCCTAGTTTAGTGACTAGGTTTGTGGCTTTGATAATAAACTCTTTTTGAACATTAGCGCCATCGGCTTCGGGATGAAACTGTGTGCCATAGATTTCAGGTGAAAAC
>JAJRQS010000084.1 GCA_024280135.1 Bacteroidota bacterium
ACCTTTTTTATTGGAGATTCATTGACCCCCGCAATGTGTTTTTGACTGGGTGCTTCCTGCAAAACTACAATTTTGACATTTGCTTTACCGTCGTCTAGCATGCCTAGCTTCTTAGCAGCAGCTTTAGATAAATCAATGATTCGACCTTTATTAAAGGCGCCTCTGTCATTGATTTTGACTTTAATTGACTTCTTATTGTCTAAGCGGGTCACTTTAATGATGGTACCGTACGGTAAACTTTTGTGTGCAGCAGTCATTTTCGTTTTGACGTAAGTCTCGCCACTAGCAGTGCTTCGCCCATCAAATAGGTCTGAATAATAGGTTGCAATGCCATATTCCGTGTATTGTACGCCCACGGAAGGACTCATACCATTAAAGGTAAATGATGACAGTACAAATAGCATAGCGGTCATTAGGATGGGATGGGTAATTGCTCTCATAATTTATTGTTTTTGTTATTAACGACAAATTTAATACAATAATTTCAGATAACCAAATGATTAGGTATTGAACAATAAGACGATATATTAAGGCGTTTAGCAAAAGATTTCCGGCAGGAGTGCCCAATAGCGTGAAACATAAGCTAAATAACTCATATATTTGCCTTCATTTTTCAAACAATAAAACAAAAACACATGAAAAAGATTCTTTTATTAGCCGTTATCGGCATGATTGCTTTTACTTCTTGTAAAAAAGACGACCCTATAGTATTGACTCCAAAAGACCACTTAACAAAGAGTGCTTGGAAGATGCAGTCTAAAAATGGCACCTTAGATGATTGCAGAAAAGATGACCTCTTTACTTATAATTCTGATGGTACATTCGATATAGATTTTGGTGTAAAATGTCCGTCTGACCTAGTCGACACTATTGCGGGTACTTGGACACTATTTGATGATGATTCTAAAATTCAAATCAGTTTTGACTTAGGAAGCTTTGGTTCTAAAAAAGATACGCTTAGTGTTGTCAAATTAAATGAAGACAACCTAGAATACATTGATACAGATGGTGAAACTTGGATCTGGAAGCATTAATCGCTGCTAAGAATAACCATTTTTTTTTTAAACCCGATTTGGCAATTGCTAAATCGGGTTTTTTATTTTTAGCAATCTACCCTTTTCTTCATTTGTGGCACTCCATTTGCAATTGACTAAGGGTAATCTAAACTGCCTCATACTACCAAGCATACTAAGAGAACATCTGTAAAAAGATGATGACTAATTTGGGGGGTTTATTTTACAGCAGCGGAAGAGTTTACTCTTTCGCTGCTTTTTTTTTGCCCTTTACAATGCCAAACTCAGCATATTCTGAGCTATAGGCTACTGACTATCGCATATCAGTTGATACGCATCTAACAAAAACTAAAAAAGAGGCACCAAAAGGCATCTCTTTTTATACATTCAATTTAAAATTCAAGTTACCGCCTAGTTCTCAATAACCAACTTTTTCAAAACAAATTGACCTTCTGATTGCAATTTCAGATAATATATACCCGCTGGAATATGCGCTAACGATACTGTCTTTTTTCCGAAAGGCAATACGGATTCATAAATAGTCTGACCAAGCATATTCGTAATATTAAAATCAACTTGAATCCTTTCTGCCAGTTCAATATTAAAAATACCCTCATTTGGATTTGGATAAATCTTAATGCTTTTTGCCCAAATAGGATCGTTCGTATTCGTAACAAATTCAATGACTACTTCGCCTGATATTTCACATCCATTGGCATCTGTTACAACGACAGTATATGTACCAGGCAGTACATCAACTAAAGCTTGTTCTGTGCTTATCACTTCTTCATTAAAAGACCAAGCATAGGCATAGGGTGCTGTTCCTCCATTCACCGTAACGGACGCACCTCCATCTGCTGAAGTGGAACTAGAGGCAACTATCGTTTGAAAGAAAAGAACGGTTATTTGAGAGCAAGAGGTTATCTCCATTTCGGCTTCTGCTTCACATCCATTGTCGCAAGATACAAAAGCAATATAACTACCTGATTGCTCTGCTACAATCGGAAACTCTGCTCCAGAGGATCCATTAGGCCCTGTCCAACCAGATGAAGTTAGATTATCACAATCGGTTTCAACATCAATCGTTACACTCGGTTCATCACAACATAGCTCTCCGCCACCACTCAATGTAATACTTGGAGCTTGTTTTACTTCTATTGTTGTTTCAGCTTCATTTATGCAACCACTCGCATTCGTGTATGTATATAAAATATTGTGTGTACCATTGCCAGCAATCGAACAATCAAATGTTCCATCTACCACGCCTATTCCAGAGAAAACTCCTCCTGATGGAATGCCATTCAATATTAAATTATCACTTCCGTCAACACAGCATATATCCTCATACTCTCCTGCCATCACAAGTGGCAAAAGATTGATGGTTATGGTTACGGTACTAAAGGCAGGTAAACAAGGGCCTGATCCGTCTGGATCATTTGTCGCAAGCACTAAAGTCACACTTCCTTGTTCCACTTCACTTTCTGTTGGCGTGTATATTGCATGCAAATCCTCGTTATCAGAAAATGTACCTTGTCCCCCACTCCATATTGCAGAAGAAGCACCTCCTCCTATGACTCCACTTAACTCAATTACTTCTCCTTCACAAATTGAAATGGATTGACCTGCATTCGCTGTAGCTGGATTCATACATCCACAATTCCCCACGACTATCATTGTTGTGGCTTCTCCTACACATCCGTTATCACTTTCGTACAAATAAGTCAGCGTATAAGTACCGGCTACTTCGGGATTAAAAGTATTATTATTTACAAAGTCGCCACTGAATGTTCCGCCTGATGGGCTGCCTACTAATGTGATGGCATCATCCCCAACGCATAAGTCTTCATATTCGCCTGCCCCTACATCGGGAAGAGACTCAAAGAAAATCACCATTTCATCCATGGCT
>JAJRQS010000085.1 GCA_024280135.1 Bacteroidota bacterium
CTCTCTTGAATAGCACCAAATTTCGAATGATAGGATTGATTATATTGACTCGAGTACACAGAGTGAGACTGGTCGTTGGTGGTTATAAGTTTATTCACGGTCTTTTGGGGACTAGCTTGCAGATAAAATGGCCTGCTTGGTAATGTCAAAATGTGCTGCATGATAAAAACACTTCCCGTTTTTAAATAACAGTACTTGAGGCGATTCATGTGTAATGCCTGACAGTGTAGATAGATGCAACGAGATAGGTCTAAAAGCCACAACATCAATTAGATAGACTTCAAATAGATTAGTAAAATCTACAGCTTCAAGTCTTTTTTTGATGGCAGTACTGATAGAACAACGAAAGCTATGCTTAAAGATGAGTACATCTTTGGGCATAGCTTTCAATATATCTTCTAATTCAGATACTTCTGATATCGTATTCCAATTCATCTAGTCAACGACAGAAGCCTCAATTTGATTTGGGCATCCATATCCTCTGTGACAAGAAGTAGCGCTTAACATTAAAAAAGCTAATCCAGCTGCTACGAAAAATTTTAAAAACTTTGATTTGTTCATGACTTAGTTTGTTTGATTAGTATGAAAACGATTGTTAGTTCGATTTTATTATGCCACAAAAATATCCTTTTTTGGGCTTCTAAACCTATCTATGCAAAAAATATTCCAAGATTAAGACAAATTTAACGCTAATGAGTTCAGATTCTCGAAAAAATGTCACAGATTGCACCTTCTTAGCGTTTTTACGTACTTTATGACTAAAAAAAGAAGTCAATGAAAATTCATTTAATAGCCATTGGAGGAGCGGTCATGCATAATTTAGCCATAGCGCTTGCACAAAATGGGCATCAGGTAACGGGCTCAGATGATGAAATTTATAATCCTTCTCGTGAGCGCCTTGCAGCAAAAGGGCTATTACCCAAAAAAATGGGTTGGTTTCCCAAGCGACTTACAAAGCAACTAGATATGGTTATACTTGGCAAGCATGCAAGGGAAGATAATCCGGAGTTATTAGCGGCGACCAAACTAGGTTTGAAAATCTTATCTTTTCCAGAGTTTATATATGAGCATAGTAAGAATAAGACTAGGGTAGTGGTCACAGGAAGTCATGGTAAGACCTCTACGACTGCCATGATTATGCATGTATTACAAGACGCCGGATTAGCATTTGATTACCTAGTAGGATCTAAGCTCGAAGGATTTGATACGATGGTCGGATTATCTGATGCACCTATCATGGTAATTGAAGGAGATGAGTATCCTGCTTCACCGATTGACTTGCGTCCAAAAATGCTTTTTTATAAGCCTAACATCGTCATCACAACTGGAATTGCTTGGGATCACATTAATGTATTTCCAACATTTGAAAACTATGTTTTGCAATTTAAGAAACTATTAGAAGCTTTAGCTCCTAATGCGCAATGGATTTGGTATCAACATGATAGCCAAA
Source organism: Bacteroidota bacterium (assembly GCA_024280135.1). Taxonomy (GTDB): domain Bacteria; phylum Bacteroidota; class Bacteroidia; order Chitinophagales; family Saprospiraceae; genus HyVt-613. Next base: position 1,451 of record JAJRQS010000085.1, read on the forward strand.
TACGACAACTTAGTAAATCAGCTAAAAAGAGTATCACTCAACAACCTTATAGAGGTTTTAAAAATGTTGGAAAGAATGGAAAAACAACCATTGCTGACGGCAAAGGAAATCGAGTTGATTTGGCCATTTTTGGTCAACACAACTTAGAGAATCTTAAATCGGCTTATTTTGCTGTTAAGGCTTTAGGGGTTTCTGATAAGACCTTTTTTAGTTCAATAACCTCTTTTACCGGTGCTGCAAAAAGATTGGAAACAATTTTGACAACGAAGACCGGAAAGGCCTTTTTGGATTTTGCACACGCACCTTCTAAGGCTAAGGCGACTATTAATGCCGTTCGTTCTGCTTACCCCAAAAGAAAATTAATTGCTTGTTTAGAATTGCATACTTTTAGCAGTTTGACTAAGAAGTTTTTACCGCATTACAAAGGAACCATGTCACCTGCTGATGTTGGTTTTGTGTTTGATAGTCCACATACTTTAGAGATGAAGAAATTGCCTTATTTTTCACCAGAGGAAGCAAAAGCTGCCTTTGCAGGCAAAAATGTCCAAGTGTTTACGGATTCTGCTAAATTGGAAAAAGCTTTGCGCAAGCTAGCGGGTAAGAACCAGAACATACTTTGGATGAGTTCAGGCAATTTTGGTGGACTCGATGTAAATGAAATTTCTGCTAAATTACTATCATAGGAAGAGGCGTTTGTCTTATTATTGTATCTTCAAAATCATAGCCATTCAGTTTGATTGAATATTTTTGGTAAAACTCTTTTGACGCAAGAAGTATTAACCCGAAACCTGTGGATATGAAATTGAGTGTTTATGACATCATGGGGCGTCAAGTTTATCAGAGACTTTGGAATAAGCAAACCCAGTTAAATGAATCTATTTCCATTTCAACTTTAGTAGTGGGAAGCTATTCCTATAAATTTGCTTTCGGAACTCGGTTGGTAAATGGATTTTTAGGATCGAATAATGCATAAAAGCCAATACAGCCCATTTTAAAGGAATTAGCAACTTTCCGATAATTTATATTATGTTAAGTAGATGTTTTCCTTCTGCCCTAACATCTGAAATCTTCAAGAATGAGAGCCTACTAAAGCTGGAAGTACTAAAAATGCGTCCATCTCTTGTTATAGGCATCGAATACACTGAC
>JAJRQS010000003.1 GCA_024280135.1 Bacteroidota bacterium
ATTGCTTTTGCTTGGGAATTGTTGACCGAAGTTTATAAAATACCGAAAGATAGGTTATATATTACTATTTTTGAAGGGTCGAAAGAAGACAATGTATCCTATGATTCAGAGGCAGAAAATTTTTGGAAAAAATGGATAGAGGCCGATCGTATTTTGCCTTTCGACAAAAAAGATAATTTCTGGGAAATGGGGGACACCGGACCTTGTGGACCTTGTTCGGAAATTCATGTGGATATGCGTTCTGATGAAGAGCGCGCAAAAGTTCCTGGTAAGGATCTAGTGAATCGAGATCATCCGGATTTGATAGAAATATGGAATTTGGTCTTTATTCAATTTAACCGAAAGGCAAATGGACAATTAGAAGAACTAGCGGAAAAGCACATTGATACAGGAATGGGTTTTGAAAGACTCTGCCGTGTTTTACAAGGTAAAAATTCAACCTATGACACAGATGTGTTTGCTTCTAGTTTTGCAAAAATCCAAGAAGTAAGTGGATTGAAGTATGAAGGGTCTTTTGAGGCTTCCGCGAAAAAAGACATGGCGATGAGAGTCGTAGCGGATCATATTCGGGCAGTTGCTTTTTCGATTGCAGATGGTTGCCTACCGAGTAATACTGGTGCAGGATATGTGATTCGTAGAATCCTTCGTCGTGCAGTAAGATATTACTATTCTTTTCTTAATATTAAGGAACCTTTTCTGCACAGTTTAGTAGCAGGTTTGTCTGATGACTTTGCGCAAGTGTTTCCAGAATTGAAAGCCCAAGAAGCTTTTGTGACAAAGGTGATACTAGAAGAGGAACGCTCCTTTTTACGAACGTTAGCGGTTGGGTTGAAGCGGTTTGCCAACTTGCAAGTCGTTGATAACCAAATAGATGGGCATACTGCATTTGAATTGTTTGATACTTATGGGTTTCCGATTGACTTGACTCGATTGCTCGCAACAGAGAAAGGATATCAAATAGATGAAGCGGGTTTTGAACGGGAGTTATTAGCACAGAAGACAAGAGCCAGAGATGACGCAAAGCGTCAAGTAGGGGATTGGACGGAGATGATGGCGACACAGAAAGTGGACTTTGTTGGGTATGATGAATTAATAATATCAGATGCAAAAATCATTAAATACAGAACTGTAAAAATAAAAGATAAACCGCAGTATCAAGTGGTCTTGAATAAAACGCCATTTTATGCTGAAGGTGGAGGGCAAGTTGGAGACAAAGGAATTTTGAAAGTGGGAGAAGAAGTCATTAAAGTGTATGATACAAAAAAAGAAAATGATTTGATTATCCATTTTGTTGATAAGCTTCCGCAAAATAGCGAAGCAACCGTCATCGCAAAAGTTGATGAAGTGCGTAGAACAAACACCGCAAATAACCACTCCGCAACGCACCTTGTGCATGCCGCATTGAGGTATGTTTTGGGCACTCATGTCCAGCAAAAAGGCTCGTTGGTCAATGATGACTATTTACGTTTTGATTTTGCTCATTTTGAAAAAGTATCGGATGCAGATATAGCTAAAGTCGAACAAATTGTCAATGAAAAAATAAGAGCTAATATCGCTTGTGGTGAGGCAAGGAATATTCCAATTGCGGAAGCGAAAGAAGCTGGTGCACTCATGCTTTTTGGTGAAAAATATGGTGAAACAGTTAGAATGATTACTTTTGACCCAGCTTATAGCCGAGAACTTTGTGGAGGCATTCATGTCAAAGCTACTGGGCAATTGGGGGTATTCAAAATCAAGTCAGAGTCTTCCGTAGCAGCGGGTGTGCGTAGAATTGAAGCCGTCACGGGAGTAGGTGCCGAGCATTATATCAATGAGCAATTAGAAGAATTAAAAGCGGTACAAGCAGTCTTTAAGAATCCAACCAAACCTTCTTTGAAAGTCAAGGCATTGGTGGAAGAGAACAAAGAGCTCTCGCAAAAGATTGAAGGTTTACTGGCTTCTTCTGCAAAGGGACAGGCAAAGGAATTGGCCAACCAATTTGTGTCCATGGAAGGTGCTAATGTCCTCATTACACAAGTGGAGGTAGCCAATAGCAAATCTTTAAAAACGATGGCTTTTGAGTTGGAACGTTCCAAGGATAATGCAATCATTGGTTTTGGGGCGAATGTGGATGGAAAACCGCAACTGATGATTGTCATTAATAAGGATTTAGCGAAAGCAAAAGATTGGAATGCGGGAAGCTTCATCAGAGAAATTGCCAAAGAAATCAAAGGCGGCGGAGGAGGGCAACCCTTTTTTGCGACAGCAGGGGGGAGCGATGTCGATGGGATACCTAAGGCACTAGAATTATTAAAAGAAAAAATAGGGCTTGTCTAGCCTAAAAAAATAAGAGATTATGAAGATTAATTTTGCTTTTTTAATTTTGGTTTTATGGCTTGGGCTAGGTTCTTGTAAGTCTGAGCCTAAGACAGTTGGAGGAACAGAACCAAAAGATACTCATACAACAACTATTGCGGAATCAGCAAAAGAACCCGTTTCTAAAATAGAGGGAGAAGGTGTTTCATTCTCTGGACAAATTAAGGGTTTTAGAAATTTGCCAGTGTCTGTCTCTAAAATTGGTTTTACCCAGAAACCACCTACTATTTTGACGCAAGGCAATATGGATGGAGAAGGTCAGTTTTCGCTAAAGTTTAATCCTCAAAAGAAAGGCGTTTATGCTTTTAAAGTGGGTAATCAACAGGTGTTGTTTCTGTTGGATGAAGGAGACACTGCTATTTCTGTTAGCACGAATGATAAGTCTTTTCGGTCTTATGATTTTGATATCGTGGGCGCACCCATTAATAAAAAATACTTAAAATTAATGCAAGGTGCTTTTACTAAAAGTTATTCGGCAGATGACATAAAGAAAGAAGTACTCATACAAAAAGAACCGTTGGTAGGGGCGTTAGTGGCGTTACAAGTCATGAAAGATTCAGGTTTTTTACCCATTCATAAGATGGTGTTTAATAAATTAAAAAAAGATGAAACGGTTGATAAGGAGCTATATGTAAATGGCTATCAATCTATCATTTCGTCTATGGAAAATTTTGCGAAACAACAAAATGCAAAGAAACCCATTCAAGTAGGAATGAAAGCCCCAGAGTTGGCGTATGAAGATCCGACGGGGAAGATTAGAAAATTGTCTGACTTAAAAGGAAAATTAGTATTACTTGATTTTTGGGCAAGTTGGTGTGGTCCTTG
>JAJRQS010000086.1 GCA_024280135.1 Bacteroidota bacterium
ACAACTTGTTGCTCAGTAGAGGGTTTGATTAGCTTGGTTTTATTGCTGTTTTTGGGTGTACTTGTTTCAATTTGTTTAATTGTTTTTGGGTTCTTTTCTATTTTTATGGAAGGGGTGTTAGTGGGTGTATCCACAATGGGCGATTCCGTGTGGGTCGGTTTTTCTTTAAGGGCAAAAAAGACAGCGACTAAAAGTAAGAATATAGCAGCCGCTTGAATAAAGAAGCGTATCGAAATTAATTTTTTATCCTTTTTCTTTAGGTCGTTTTTATTGGGGTAAGTAATGGTTAGGTCGGGTGAAATTTTTGTTAGTTGATATTGTTTTTGTTCTTTAGTGATAGTGGGGTTTTGGTTGATTTTCTGGTTTAATTCGGCTTGTTCATTAGGAGATAGATTATTTTCTAATTGCCCAATTAATAAATTGTCTAAGTCTGACAATTCAAGATCTATTTTTTTAAGTTGGTTTAGATTAGGAAAAGAAATATCAGGAGTCGGTAAAATGAATAATTCCATTTCGTTTAATTCCGTTTTCAAATCTGGATTTTTCGCAAGAAATTGCTCTAAAATGCTGGCCTCCTTTTTAGAAAGATTGCCTTCTAAATAGTCTAAAAAAAACGCTTCGTAATTTTGGCGATTTATCATGCTACAATATTCATTTTTTCCAATTGAACTTTTAAGGCTTTTCGACCTCTATATATTTTAATTTTAACCTGTGCTTCTGACAATCCTGTTATTTCTCCAATTTCTGAATAGGAAAATGATTCGTAATCTCTTAGGATGATGACCACACGTTGCATCTCGGGTAATTTATTTAATGCGACATCTAGTATTTCTCTTAGATTTGAATATTCGCGTTGATTGATTATGGGGCTTGCCTCTATTTGATCCATGTCGGTCATCCGTCTTTGCTTTCTCCAATAATCGATGGTCAGGCGATTGACGGAAGTAAACAAGTAGGATTTTACTTTTTGGTCGTCCACATTTTCTTTTTTTGTCCACAATTTGGCAAAGGCATCTTGGACGATGTCTTTCGCCAAGTTTCGGTCTTTACAGCTTTTTGCTGCAAAGCGAAATAAGCCATCTGCCCATAATTCTACAGCCTCGTTATATTGTTTTGTGGTCAATCGTGGTCTTGTTTGGGTTTAGGACGCTTCAAATCTACTCTAGTTACGCAACTTAGGCAATTAATTTGTCTTTTTCATGATAATGTGCATTTTGGGCAGCTAAAAGTGCCTTGAACACGTTATCTTTGTTACAAAATAACATCTCTATGAACTCAAAACTATTAGCATTTTTTCTACTGTTTTATGTTTCAACTAGTTTATCCGCCTTGGATGTCAGTGTCTATCCAGCAACCTTTTATGAAGAAGGGCAGGGCTATGTGGAGATGCACTACTTTTTTTCAGGTGCATCGATTGGGTGGCAATCTGTGGATGATAGCTTGATGACTGCTTCCGCAAAAGTGCTTATTTCTTTTTCGCAAGAGGATGTCGTGGTGAAGTATGATAAGTATGTAGTCCATAGTCCCAAATTCTATAGTGCAGGGGATTTTAGAGATATTCAAAGGTATAGTTTGAAACCAGGGAAATATACGCTCAGTATTAAGGTTGAAGATGGATCTAGAAAGGGGAACGAGGTTAGTTTTACGACAACGGTGGATATTGCCCCTCCAAAAAATATTGCCATTTCGGATATTGTATTACTAAGCGAACACCGACCTTCTAAAACGGATACCCCGTATGACAAATATGGTTTTTATATGGAGGCAATGCCCTTTAATTATTTAAGTAAAGATGCTAGTAATTTTGTTGTTTATGCTGAAGTTTATAATGCCGACCAATTAACAAATGAAAGTTATTCTTTGCGGTTGCAGTTTGAGACAGTGCTTGGAGATGGCACCATGAAACCTTATCAGGGTGTTTCGAAGAAGAGAAAAGGCGTGGCAAAAGACATCATTTTTAGAAAGGTGGATGCAAAGTATATGCCTTCTGGAGATTACAATGTTGTTTTGGAAGTTCGGGATGAAGCAGGAGCAGTAGTTGCGAGTAAATCAGTTGGTTTTCATCGCGATAATCCACGAATCAAAAAAACGACAACCCTAGCGGACTTGAGTAAAGGAAAAGGTGATTTTATTGAAAAGCTTTCGCCAAAAGAGTTGGATTATTATTTAACGGCTTTACAAGCCACACTAGAAGGACGGCAATTGAGTACTTTGCAAGCTTATTTTAAAAGTCACAATACGGAGGGTAAAAAACAATTTTTGTATAGCCATTTTGTAAAGGAGGATCCGATACACCCTGAAGAACCGTTTTATGCTTTTGCTACTTTGGCAAGAAAGGTTGATAAAATGTTTTACAGTGCATTTGGGGCAGGATTTGAGACGGATAGAGGACAAATTTTTATGCGCTATGGTTTGCCAAATGATCAGATTAGAGTTGAAGATGAGCAATTTGCCTTGCCGTATGAGATCTGGGTGTATGAAGAACTACCCGTGGAAAAGGTCGGCTCTGGCCCTATTAAGTTCTTGTTTTACAACAGAGACCAAAGTGGTGAAAATTTTATTTTACTTCATTCCAATGCTAGAGGAGAGCGCCGAAACCCTAGATGGAAAAGAGAATTGTTTAGAAATGATACGATGCCAGGTTTTGATTTTGGAGATGATAGAATGAGAGACAATGAAATTGAAGATGCATTTAATGCACATCCCAACTCAATGGCGATCCGATATTTTCAGGATTTGTAAATTACCATTTGATAATACGTTCATGCCACTGCTGAGATGGGTGTTGTATGGTCAATTGATAAGACCCCTTTGGTAGATGCGAAATATTTAGTTGATGCCCTTTTTGCGTAAGCAGTATCGACCTGTATTATCATATAAGTCTAATATTTTTTTGGTGGGTTAGCTTTTGCAAAAGTAATATTAAATATCCCCTTAAAGGGATTTGGGTGTGCCGTAGGATTGTTCAATTGATCCAACCGAATACTGACTTTGCCTAAATTGTTTTTTCTCATCCATACCTTTTTAGGTAAGCCGCAGGTTATGCAGGTTTACATTCTGCAGATTTGTTAAATTTATAGAATAGACTAAATCTGCTATTAGTAAGTCTATAAACTATTGCATCAAAGGCAATGATTGTAATCAGCTTTACATCTGCAATAATTAAACTTCCATTGTCGTTTTTCTTTCTTATTTCCTAGCCCCCCATTAATTCAGGAAAAAACAATATTTGGCGCAAGCCTTAACCCTAAACTTAAAGTAAAATGAAGAAATTTTTGTTGATTTTGTTAGTCGGACTAGCCTTTTCATCCTGTAAAAAAGACGAAAATGAAGAAACGCTTAAAGATTATGGTAATGTGGGCACACATGAAGTCCAAACATATAAAGAAAACACGCACACAACTGTTTTTTATCCAAAGGACATCGCCAGTTTAGAAAAGAAATCGCCATTAATCTTTTTCGGTTCTGGCTGGTCAACTACTGATGCTAACGAATACAAGAGCCTGCTAAATTTTGTCGCTAGCCATGGTTACACCATTATTTTCACAGATGAAGGACAATCTATGTCTGCCCAACACTCTATTGATGGATATGATGGGTTGCTAAACTCTAATCAAGCAAAGGACAAAGTATTCCAGTATGTGGACTTTACAAAAATCGGAGTTGTTGGGATTTCTGCTGGTGGTGGCGCGACTTTCCCAATTTTAGATCACTATTCTAAAGAAAAAGGGTATGGTACAAATGGTCGTTTTATTATGGCATTAGACCCGTGGTATGCTTTAGGTCTGGATGAAGATGACATGAAAGGATTACCTTCTAACACCAATGTAATTATCATGAAATATGGTGTTCGGGGTTATAATGATGCGGATGGAACGGATGCACGAATTCCTTTAACCGAATATGCTTTACTGGAGTCTATCCCAGCCAAAAACAAAGACTACCAAGTATATGAAAATGCTGATCACAACTATCCAAAAGAAACCAATATCAAAGAAGGTTTGCTAAAGCCACTAGAAGCTTTGATGGATTATACTTTTAATAACCAATCCGAAATCGTTAGAAAAGCCGCTTTAGAGAATGGTTCTGATGATCCATACAGCAATGGCAATGGCATTCAACTTGTCAAGCCAAAGGGAGATTATAAATATCCTTGTGACGGTGCTAATACTAAAATTGACTATTGCTCAATTATTGATTAAGTCATTTATTTGTATAGAAGAGAAAGGACGCAAGGAATACTTGCGTCCTTTTTATTTTACCATTTGATAATACGTTCATGCCATTGCTGAGATGGGTGTTGTATGGTTAATTGATAAGAGCCCTTTGGTAGATGCGAAATATTTAATTGATGCCCTTTTTGCGAAAGCAGTAATCGACCTGTATTATCATAAAGGTAGAGGATGTTTTTAGCTTGGTTGCTTTTTGCGAAAGTAATATTAAATATTCCAGTAGAGGGATTTGGGTGTACAGTCGGCACATCTATGTAATTCAGCCGAACACTTACCATGCCTAAATTATTTTTTTTGCCATCCATATCTTTTTGCGTAAGCTGATAATAAGAAATGCCTTTTAAAGGATTTTTGTCGACGAGGGTATATGTTTTTTGTTTATTTGGGGCTACAAACTGTAATGCTTGCCAGCTTCTAGCATCTTCAGAGCGCTCGATTAAAAAACCTTCATTTTGAACTTCTTCACTTGTTTGCCACTTTAATACAACGGAATTATTTTGAACTTTTGCGGTAAATGGGTGCAGCATCGTTACAGGCAGAATCTGAGCAGGAATAAGTGATTTTTGAAAACCTGTCCCAGGAGAACCCACCCAAATAGT
>JAJRQS010000087.1 GCA_024280135.1 Bacteroidota bacterium
CATCTCAGACTTAGATTTGTCGAAAGTAACAGTGTTAGCTAAAGTCCTGATTAAGAATGTAAAAACAGGACATGAAATGAAGCTGCATCTAGTAGCTGAATCGACTTCTGATGCAGCGAGCGGTAAGATTTCGGTTTCTTCTCCTGTCGGGAAAGGTCTGTTAGGCAAAAAGGTCGGCGAAGTAGCCAAAATAGAAACGCCTGGAGGAATCGTAGAATTTGAAGTTTTAGATATTTCAATCTAGGTATGGCTTCAATTTTTACCAAAATCATCAATGGAGAAATACCCTGCTTTAAGATAGCCGAAGATAATCAGTACTTTGCTTTCTTAGATATCAATCCCGTTAAAAAAGGGCATGTACTCGTGATACCGAAGGTCGAAGTTGATTATCTTTTTGATTTGGATGATAAGACTATAGCGGGGCTACATGTGTTCGCAAAGAAAGTCGCTATTGCCATCAAAAAGACGATTCCTTGCGTAAGGGTCGGCGTATTGGTATTAGGGATGGAAGTACCCCATGCTCACCTACACCTGATTCCCTTGGACAATGAACATGATATTCTACTCACGAATCCTAAATTGAAGTTTTCTGCGGAAGAAATGACCACGATCGCTAAAAGTATAGGGGATAAGATGTAGTTTTTTTGTGCGTTAGTTTTTAATCCCTTTTCCTATGTCTTCGGTACCAACCCCATTTAAAGATTATGTAACGCATCTTTTTCAAAATTTCACGTCTATATGTTGAGATTCGCTTTAGGTCATTAAATTGAAAAAGATGAAAACAATCAAAATTGATTATTTATATTTGGACAATAATACATGTTCCAGATGGTAACCAAACAGAGGCTCTGTTAGACCAAGCCTTCCAAGATGTAAGCCCCTTACTTGGAGTGCCACATTGAAATCGAAGTTGCAGCGTGCAAGAAACAAAATGAAAATGATGTTTTTAGATTGTTGTACAATAGCTTTAGATGCAAAAGGGCGCGTGTCTGATATAGAAAATGATTGCGCCTGTTAGCAGATTAGTCTTTTACATATTGCGTAATATATTTTTTTAATTGCTTTTCAAATTGTGGACGACTTGGACGACCCTCTACATCTAGTATGGTTCCATCGGGTGCGACGATGACATAACGAGGAACACCTGCTCCAATGACGAGCCCGGTGGGTAAATCTACTTCCCGGTAAACAAAGCCGTATAATGGCTCTTCGGTCGTCTGACCAAGCCAATAGTTGGTGTCATCCCAAAGATTACTTTCTACCCAGAGCCTCCATTGATCAAAATCCTGATCAATGGAAATGGCAATAAAAGAAACTTTATTGGGGTCGTTGTATTTGTTCGCTAATTCGTGATATTTAGGCATTCCCTCTAGGCAGGCGCCACACCAGGTTGCCCAAAAATTAATAACTAATAATTGATTTGAAAACTCAGCCATTCTAACTAGATTGCCGTCCATATCCTTGATACCTCCATTAGGGATTGTTTTACCCACAGCCACCTGTTCCATGAGTTGTCTTTTCTGATCCGCTTTGGATAAGGTTTTTTTTGTTTCGGTTTTGGTTGGCTCTTGCTGTGTAGTGGGTATTGCTTTTCTGGAGCAAGAAAGGAATAAACTGAAGAGTAAGAGCAGGAAAGGTGTTTTCATAATAAAGGAGTATGGTGAAGCACCAAAGATACAAATTTATTTGCTCCAAGGATGATTGCTAAACACCGATACTAGTTAACGGTACGAATGTTTTGTTCTCCTGATGGTGAGTAGATGTATAACGCTTATACACTTGAGTTTAATTTTTATCTTAACTTTACCAAAAAAAAATGAGACAAAGTAGCCATTATCTATTGTTTTTAGTTTTGTTTATCTTTTCCTGTTCTAATCAGAAGAGTATAGGAAAAGTGACTAAAACAAAGAACTTGGCCATTGAGCAAGTAATCAATAATTACTTTCAAGGCCGAAAAACAGCGGATATAGAGTTGTTAAAAACAACCTTTCATTCAGATGCAAGACTGCTGACGATGGATACAGCATTGGTTTTAATAACAAGAGAAGCGTATTTGGATGTAGTTAAGAAGAAAGGGGCTGTTTCTTGTCAGACAAAGTTGCTATATTATACTGTTGATGGAAAGAGGGCTTTCGCCAAAACAAAATTTGATTACGGTGATCGAATATACGAAGACTATTTAGTTTTGGTGAACATAAACGAAAAGTGGTGGATAGTCAATAAGACTTTTGAGCGTATTAAATAAAATAAATATGACAAATAAGCTTTTTTGGGTTTTAGTTTCCCTTGGGCTGATAGCGATTGTTATTATTAATACAATCCTGTTTCCTAGGTTGTTAGAAACACTTAAATCTGTGGCTCCAGATGCAAAAACCATTTTTGATTTGACTTTTTATAGCACAGTTGAGGAGTCCTATCGCAGGATTGAAAGTTTTGGTGAAGCGGGTATTCCTATTGTTAGAAAATTAGCCAAGATTGATTTTGCTTATATAGTAATTTATGTTTTTACTTATTTTCTCATTTTGCGGAAGCTAGTATCGAGTCTATTCAAGGAGCATTTTGGGTTGAGTTGGCTTGTCTTTCTCCCTTTTGGAATTGGCTTTTTCGATGCTGTGGAGAATTTTGGGTATTTGAAACTTATAGCGCAATTTCCGAATAGAATGGAAGGTTTAGCCATTTTGACTACTAGTGCCACCATGATAAAGTGGACACTAGTAGCCATTGTATTGGCGTTTTTCGTCTTTCTAATTGGGAAATGGATTCAAAAGAATTATTTTAATTAGCGAAGAATCAATTTTTGTGTATTCAGTACAGCGATGATACTGTTTGTAGTCCCCTGGTTGTTTGGCTGCGTATAGTTTGAAAGCCTGTTGGATTTCCTGAAAAGGGGCATTGGAACGGATTAATTCCCTGAAAATAGGCTTTTCAGAGGCTTCTTTAGGGTTGAATGAAAGGTCTTGGGCACCTAAGAAAAAGGTAGCGAACACAAACAGCAAAGAAAAAATATTTTTCATTTGTAATACTTTGAAAGGTGAAAGTTGCAGGTATAACACGACCTCATTAGTTTTGGTCTTATGAATTCTTTGAGACTGCCTCTGATTAATCGATAGCAAAAACTGAACAAAGGCTCCTTTTATTTGACTTCAAAATTAGCCGACAATTCCGCAAGGGAACTACCGCCTACCCATAGGGTAAAATCTCCAGGTTCTACTTCCCATTTGCTGATAGCGATCACATTGATGAAGTGACAAATATCAGTGCGTTCGTATTGTGTTAGAAATACGGAAAGTAAAGGCCAAGTGCTTTTAGGCTAAAGCTTAAAGCCGTTATTTTTAAGTTTTTTAAAGGCTGATGTCCTCTAAAAATCCTTCCTTTTGGACTTGCGTAAAATTCGCCAAGTAGGCAAAATAACCCAAGCAAGTAATAATGCGAACGAGGAAATCATACCAGTGGAAGATCCAAAGAATTGTTTGAAGACTGCACCTGTATAGCCGAATAGAGCTGAGATGTCTAGTTTTAATAGGATTAACACTCTTGAAAGATCGATTGGATTTAAGGAAGATCCTATTAGTGCTAATTTATCTATTGGGTAGTCACTAAAAGAAAGTAAAAGTATCAAGAATAGACCATCATAAATGACTGCAAAGAATAGCCACAATAAGATGGCAAAACCAAATCCTTTAATTTTATTATCATAAGATAAAGCCAGATTGTAGGACAAGGCGACAAAAATAAATGTCAAAAATACACCAGTTACGAGCAGTAGTGAGAAATTCCAAATTTCACTGGATTGAAATAAGCCATAAGTAACAAAAGGAATGCCTAGCCCTAAAAATAAACTTAAGGCTAATGAGGTGGCTACGCCTATATATTGACCCAAAAAGATATTTCTTCGCTTGATGGGTTGGGATAAAAGCAATTCTGTAAATTCACGCGAGTCATAATAATACATAACCCCAAAGATGGTCCCAATCAGCGGTGTTAATACTAAAATAATATTCATAATGGTGATGACCGCTTGGGACACATCATTAAATAAAAATAATAATACAAAACCAAGCGCTAAGTAAAATAGAAAATAAATATATGACCAACGACTTCGCATCAAGTCATAAAAACTATATTTCAAAATCTTAAGCATAGGTGTCTTTTAGAATGTTGGCGATGGCGTGTTCTAGGTCTTTCTCTCCAGTTTGTTCTTGGAGTTGTGGCACGGTTCCTTCAAAATAAATTTTTCCATCAAGCAGGAAAACAATTTTATCGGCTATTTCTTCTACGAGCTTCATGATGTGGGTAGTGACCAAAATGGTCTTACCTTTTCTTTTCTCTTCTTGAATGAGTTCTTTCAAATGTATGAGCGCAACAGGATCTAGACCAGTCGTTGGCTCATCCAAAATAATTAATTCGGACTCAAACATAAAAGCAAGAAGGATATTAATTTTTTGTTTTGTCCCACCCGATAGCGTCCCTAGTTTTTTATCTAAGAACGGTTGTATTTTAAATAGCTCAATGATTTCCTGTTCTCGTTGGCTTTCTCCCCTGATTTCCTTAATCATTTTGATTAGTTCCTGCACTTTTAAGTTATGCGGAAATTGGGCAATCTGGGGCAAGTAAGCAATTTTGGAACGATACGCCCATTCGTTTAGGACGGACTCTCCATTCAATAGAATATCCCCTTTCGTAGGTATAACCATACCCAAAATACATTTTATGAGGGTCGTTTTTCCAGAGCCATTAGGGCCGAGTACAGCGAATATCCCATTTTCACTGACTTCTAAATCTAAGCCTTGCAGGACTTCGACCTTGCCAAAGTTTTTGTATAGTTGTTTTATTTTAATATTCATTGCAGTAGGTTATTGTGGTTTTCTTTTGGGTATAGGCTTCATTGCAGGCGAAGCATCCACTAAATTGTCTGGGGTGAATACAGGAGTGACCTTTTCAGAAAAATTAATTATATCTACAAAAAGACTTCTTAATAGAACAATGGTTTCTGGTGTTTCATTCACTATGTAGGAAAATAATTTGACTGGTCTATAGGGGATGTCTCCAACGTTATTTTTATCCAAGTCATAGCCAGTATATTCACTCCAATAATTGCTTTTGAACTCATTACTATTGATTTGCCCCTTGTAAGAAATATCGAAAGAATTTTGTAAGAAGTTATTTTTATAAAATTTATTCTTGTAGCAGGCTCCTTTTACTTTGACAGCCCAGCCATTATTCCTAAAATTGTTATTGGAGTAGTTAATTCTTGTAGAGCCTTCTATATTGATGCCTATAGTATTTTGAATAAATTCGTTATCATGTATTTCGGCGTCATAAATCTCTTTTAGTAGCAGTCCGTAGGAGGAATCACCCCAATTTAATAAAAAAGTATTTTCAGACATTTTGATATATTTAGAAAACATGACCGCAACACCTGCGCCATTGTTTTCAAATGTATTATTAGAATATTCGTCATTGTTGGAAAACATAAAATGCAAGCCATAGCGAATATTACCATGACTATGATTATGTGTCATCTTACTGCGTTTGACAAATTCTAAGTAAATGCCATCTCGCATACCGTGCAGGTCGTTATTTGTAACAAGCATGTCGCTACTTTTCCAAATATGGACCCCATTACCAGCGCCTGCTTCATCTTTGTTTTTGCTAGAAACGATACAGTTTTTGATGACACCATGCTTGGATTTTTCAACAAGAAATCCAAAATATACTTTCTCTAAGATCATGTCATCTATTTCAAAATGCTTAGCGTTTATAACTAATACAGCTGCAAAATCTTGGGTATAGCTATGCCCTACATGAATGATTTTGAGCCCACTGAGTGTAAAATTTGAACCAGAAAAATGAAATACAGTGCCAACCATTTCCCCATCAATTACGGGTCTTCCCTCTCCCTTGATACGGATGTTGTTTTTGGTAATCTTAATGTCATGTTCTTTGTAGGTGCCTGCTTTTATAATGATCAAGTCTCCCTCTTCTGCTAAGTCAATGCCTACTTTTATTTGACTCACTGGACAAGTAGGGCAGACCTCGATAGTTTTTGCGGAAGCAAATAAAGGAAGTAAGATGTAAAGTAGGATTAGAACGTATTTCATCTTCTATATTATTTGGAAAACTTAGTGATAAGTTCTTGCCAAGAGTACAATTCTCCACCAAATTCTTCTTGTGTTTTTTGCGCAAGCTCCTTAGACGCAAACCCAGATAGGTTCGCCCCCATAGGGCTTTTTATCTTTTCAGAAATCAAATAAGTCGCTGATAAGGCATCGACCATTGAGCCAGGATGACTATAGTCTGCTACTAATAGTGTGGCTATGTCATCTTGATTTTTTTCTTTGTTGATGATGTTTACCATGCATTCAATGGCATCAAATTTAAATTGCTTGCCCTTCTTAGTGACATATTGAGCAGCGTGCATTTTATCTACTACATTCATTTTGCAAAAATTGCATTGGTCTTTGCCATAGTTGATGGCTTCTGGTTCTGTAGAGCATGCTGAAAAAGTGATGACAGCGAATAGAAATAGTATAACCTTGATGGTGTTTTTCATGTCGAAATTTTTTATAAAAAAAGGCAGGAATATTAACTCCTACCTTTTTAACAAATTTAATCCTTAATTGATTAAGATTTATGAGATTTATACCCAATAAGTCCAGCAAGAAAGGTTAACCCCAATCCCGCGAACATCAGCCACGCACCAATTCTTGGATAAGAATGAGCAGTGAAATTCAAAATATCTTTTGTTCCCCATAACGGCGGCTGAAAGCCCATTGGAGAGCCATC
>JAJRQS010000088.1 GCA_024280135.1 Bacteroidota bacterium
CAAAATTAGTTTTTTGTAAAGGTATAAAAAAGCCTAATAAAAAGAAGTTTTTTATTTGCAATCAAGACTCAACGATAAGCACAAAATTAGTTTCCAAGTCTATGCATCTTCCTTGCGGAAAAACCAGTAAAAAGGCTGAATGAAATGCTTCAAAATCAGCAACATCTCCTTTCATATAATTAAATAATAAAAGACTATTTTTTGGATTTAGGCTTTCAGCTAATTGCTTTAGGAAGACCCTGTTTTTTGCGAAAGCTGGAACGAATCCGCCCACAAAAATATCTACACAAACTAAATTAAATTTTTGGCTATTTGAATGTAAGAATTTTTGGGCGTCGATCGACATTAAATTTACAGGAGATTTTAGCCTTGGATTGGCATATTTTTGCGCAAGCGATACCACCACCGGGTCTAGCTCTATTCCAGTGTAAACGTATGACCGATCGAGTTTTTTTTCTAAAATAAAAGGGATGCTACCCATTCCATATCCCAGAATCAAAGCTTTTAGTCCATCCCCTGTAGGCATCTGTACAAGTGGAAATATTTTTTGAAAAGCAAAATAAAAATCGTCATAGGAATAAATCGCTTCTTCTCCTTGCAGTCTTAGACGTCCATTCACTAGGTGTAAAGCGATACTTTTTTTGTATAGATCGGTGCCTTTAAATAACAAGACTGGCCAAAAGCGACTGATGAAATATTGCCAATTAGCTATCTTCACCAGTAATAAAAGATTTTCTGAAATCATGGGTCATCCGAAAAATATGCTCCATGATGCTGTGATCGGTTTTGGACAATTCAATAGATCTTCGTGCTTGTACTCTTTCAGCCGTAAGGATGGCTTTTGAGATGTCGTACGTAGATTTTTTTTCGCTGGTGCTCCACGTAAAGGAAGGAATAAACTTTTCAGAAAAACCGGGGATAGCTAGATTCGCATTTACACCTACGATTGTTCCTGTGTTAAGCATCGTGTTAATCCCACACTTGCTGTGATCGCCCATGATAAGTCCGTGAAAGATTAAATCTGTTTGTCGATAATCCATATTCGAATATTCCCAAATTCGGATTGGAGAGTAGTTATTTTTTAAGTTTGAGCAATTGGTATCAGCCCCTAGGTTACACCATTCTGCCACGACACTATTACCTAGATAACCATCATGCCCTTTATTAGAAAAACCAAAGAAAACACAATTATTCACTTCGCCTCCAATGGTGCAACGAGGACCAATTGTCGTATTTTTATATATTTTTGCCCCCATCTTAATTACGCTATCGGCACAAAAAGCGGCTGCTCCCCTAATCATCACCCCTTCCATGATTTTGACATCTTTGCCGATATAGACGGGTCCATCTGTCGTATTGATACTTGCTGCGAGTATGCTCGCCCCTTCTTCTATAAAGATTGGATTGTTTCCGATGATCCTTGTTTGGGCAGGAAAGGGTTGAGATTTTCGTCCTTTCGTGATGAGTTCAAAATCCAATTCGATTTGGCTTCCGTTTTTAAGAAAGATGTCACTCGGAAAGAAAAAGTCATCTACCTCTTCAAGGGCTGTTAATTTGAGGTCGTTTTCAGGTATTTCTAAACTTGGCGGAATAAACTCACCTGGAATATTGGCTGCGATTAAACTTCCTTTGTGGGTAAGCCCATGCATGGGTTCAAGCTGCTCAATACTGGCTACTAACTCCTTTGTGGGTAGTATGTTCGCAGCAATGAGTATGTTGTCTTTTTCAATGGTCGTGGGATACTTCCTATTCAAGTAGTCCTGAGTGAAATTAGAAATAGTAGCAGGAATCCAATAAGCCCATTTTTCTTTAATAGTGAGTATGCCGATACGTATTTCAGATATCGGTCGATAAAAGGTGAGGGGTCGTAAAGATTCCCAAGCTTGATTATCAAAAAGAATAATATTTTTCATACTTACAGTTAAGAGAGCCAAAAATAAGAAAAGCCCCGATACTGATCGCTATCAGTATGAGGCTTTTCCTATATAAGTTTAAACTAGCACTAAAGTGCTAATATTACTTGGTAAATTTTGCAAATTTCTTCTTAAACTTGTCAATACGACCTGCCGAATCTACAAACTTCATCTTACCCGTATAAAATGGGTGTGATTTTGAAGATATCTCCAACTTGTAAAGTGGATATTCAGCTCCATCGATAGAGATGGTTTCTTTTGTTTCTGCACATGAACGCACCAAAAACACATCTTCTGTTGAAATGTCTTTAAAAGCGACCATTCTATACCTTTCTGGGTGTATTCCTTTCTTCATAACGTCTAAAATTTTAGGAGTGCAAAGATAACCGCATTTTTTATTAATTGGGCGTAAAATATGCCTTTTTACAAAATTAATTGGAAAAGAGCTTTTAACTCCTTATTTATATAGGTGTGTAACCTCTCCTAATTAAAATCGTTGTATCTTTGTATTAAGGTTGTTTTTGAATGAAAACTCCCTTATTTTTAGTGTGAAATATCACTTTTACTTTACAGTTAAAAATACTTTTTGCCTTATGATGAACGAGCCGATTTCTACAATCATGAAAACGAAATTGATTACAGTTAAACCTGAAGATAGTTTAGATGTTGTCAGAGCTATATTTTTGTCAAGAAACATTCACCATTTACCGGTGGTGGATAATGATTACCAATTAGTTGGAATTATCACTAGCCATGATACTTATAGATTGAACTTGAAGTTTGAGGACTACCATAAGTTAACGGTTGGAGAGGTTATGGTTCGAAAAATAGCTAAGTTGAGTCCTGAAGAAAAAATTGGTGTTGCAGCAGAACTATTTCTATTAAATAAGTTTCATGCAACTCCTATTGTAGATGCTACAAATAAACTAGTAGGTCTCGTGACGGATTTTGATATTCTACGATATAGCTTTAAAAAGGCCTATCCTACACAGAATATCTAATCTTGCAATCTTTAAATAGGAAAAGCTATCTTGAAATATTCAAGATAGCTTTTTTTATAATTTGGATTTTGGATATAGAGCGAAGATCTTATTCGTGGGTGAACTACCTACTGGGAAGACTACCACATTTTAGGATCAGAAGCTAGATAAACCTCAGCCATCTTTCTCAATTGACCTGCCGTAAATCCGCAGGTACAATCACTATCATAGCGGGACATTACATTACCCACGTCTGGTGTATAATATTGCCCATTTGCATCCTTCATTGTACCCGTAAAAATACAATCCTCTATCATGGTGTGTTCCCCTGGATCCGCAGGCGTATCACAAATAAAATCTCCCGAGGTGGCACAGTTTGAACCATCTACTAGCTCGTCCCCACCTTTGGCGGTATGGTATAAACCAAAGAAGTGCCCCATTTGGTGAATAATTGCTCCAGGTGTTTCTACGACGATTCCTAAAGAATCCATATTGATGATGCCTTCAAAGTCAGCAAAGCCAGCATCAGAGCCACCTGCTGATTTGACAAAATAGACATTAATCCTATTGTCTTCATGATACTTTGTTTGCATTTCTAGCCATTTCGGATCATCTGAGCCCGATAATTCTATATACTGAAAATTATTGTGGTACTGAAATTCACAAACGTTGAAAGAAGTACAAATTGGCTTAAAATAAGTATTCATAGCCGTAACAGCATCTTCAATATCTGTCTCACTATGATAGATCAGACCTAAAGAATCTCGGATAATATGAGCCACAATCGTAAACTCTTTATTTAGGCAAGGCAATGACTCATTGGCATATTGATACTGTTGAGCTTGTGCAAAAAAGGGTAGGAAAGTGGCAAGAAGTGCAATTAAAAGTAGCTTACGCATAAGATTTTTGGTTTATTTTAGCTACAAAGCTACGATTTTTTGGGATAAAAGCAAAAATATGACTAATATTGCACATACATAAGCGACTATAAGTCCATTATTTACGTCGTTAATGCTCGCTTTGAAACAAAAAAAGATTACTCAATGACCCAATCATTACTACACTACACTAGATTACTATGCATCTTTGTATTAGTTTTTTCTTCTTCCATTCTATTTGCACAAACATCTGATAAGACGGAAGGGTGCGCTCCATTATCGATACACTTTACGGCTCCTAGTGGTAGTTCCACCTATTATTGGGAATTTGATGATGGTGGATCTTCAACGATACAAGATCCCAACCATACTTTTATCCAAGAAAAAAACCATACAGTCACCTTCCGAGAAAGCCAAGGAGGAACTATTATTGGATCCATTGTCATTTCCATTTACCCAAAACCAAAACCTTCTTTTACGGCGGATCCAGCTGGAGGATGTGTACCTCTTGATGTTCAGTTTACCAATACTTCAGTTGTTAATAATAATATTACCGTGACCAACTATAACTGGGTCTTTGGTGACGGAACGGGGGACAATGCAAATGCAAATCCTGCGCACTATTTCCCAAGCGTAAATAAATACACCATTGGTTTTAAGTTAGAAACAGATAAGGATGGGTGTGATACAACAGCTATTTTTACAGATGCTATTAATGTGACAAACCCACCGATACCCGTTTTTGGAACAGACCCTTTTCCTCCCGTTGCTTGTGTGAGTCCTTTGGTGCTCAACTATCTTAATACAACGACTCCAGGTAACTATACATTGAATTGGGACTTTGGGAATGGCAATACTTTTGCAGGAGCAAATCCTCCAGCTCAAAACTATACAGAAAATGGAAGCTTTCCAATCACATTAACACTTGAGGATGAAGCTGGCTGTGTTAAAACGGCTCATCTGACGGCTGGAGTAGGTGTGCCACATCCTTTGATTGCATTGCCTAATGATACACTTTGTAAAGGTCAAATCTATACTATTCAAAACCTATCCGCTCCAGGCGTAAATAAATGGGAGTTTCAAGATGCGACTCCTGCTACTTCTACCCAAGTGGAACCAAATTTGAGATTTGATGAGGTAGGACAAAAAACTATAAAATATACCCTTACTTCGCCAGATGGACAATGTACTGGAGATACCACTATTACCGTTTGGGTTGAAGACATTTCAGCTTCCTTATCTGTAGATCCAGAATATTCTTGTAGTGAGCCTGTCCTATTAAATTATACAGGCACAACCGATAATGGAACGACCTTCTTATATGGGTTTGGAGATGGGACAACTTCTAACGAACAAAATCCTGCTCATTTATATGTGGATAAAGACACGACCACCCATTCTCTAGAGGGAGAAATCAAATACGCTACGGTTTTTACAGCCATTTCTCCAGCAGGATGTAGAGCGACTGCTTCTGTAACAACGACCATTAACACGCCGAATGCGTTATTTGTACCAGATGTAGTTGCGGGATGTGCACCTTTGTTGGTCACCTTTAATGATACAAGTTACTCAAACGAAAATATAGTTGAATGGAATTGGGACTTTGGAGATGGAACAATACTCAATGCGACCAATG
>JAJRQS010000089.1 GCA_024280135.1 Bacteroidota bacterium
GAAGGGCGGATAAAAGCAGGTTCAAAGTAAGCAGACTCCAAAAAGATATTTGTAGTGCCGTCGGTTACACCTGAACTCAGTCCACCAAAAACACCTGCCATGCAAATTCCATTTCCACTTCCATCACAAATCATCAGGTCATTGGCCCTTAGTTTGCGCGTTACGGAGTCTAAGGACTCAAAGTCCGTTCCTGCCGGTAACGTATTAATAGTCAGCTTGTTATCTTTGATTTTGTCCGCGTCAAAGGCGTGTAAGGGTTGCCCCAATTCATGTAAAACAAAATTAGTAATATCAACAATATTATTAATGGGTCGGACGCCAACACTGTTTAATCTCTTTTGCATCCAATCCGGGGAAGGACCTATTTTGACACCAGAAATGTATAGACCTGCATATCTAGGGCAAGCTTCTGTATTTTTAATAGTAACCGAGATGGGCGATGGTTGGGGTTGGTTTTGAGTCGTTTCAAAAGCGGATAAATCTGGCCATTTGATAGAGACTCTTTCTCCTTTTTCGTAGGAGAATTTTGCCGAAAGGTCACGAGCTGCTCCTATATGTGAATTGCCATCCGCACGATTTGGCGTCAGCCCAATTTCAAAAACAATATCATTTTCCAAGCTAAAATAAGCGGCTGCTTGCGTCCCTATTTGGGCGTCTGTTGGAAGCACCATGATACCATCATGGCTGTTGCCGAGACCTAACTCGTCTTCAGCGCATATCATACCATGCGACTCTTCCCCCCTAATTTTTGATTTCTTAATTTTAAAGCTGCCCCCTTCGTTGTCATACAAGACGGTGCCGACGGTGGCCACCAAAACTTTTTGTCCTGTGGCAACATTGGGCGCGCCACAGACGATGGGTAACAATTCAGCCTCACCCACATCGACTTTTGTCACTGAAAGGTGGTCTGAGTTTTCATGTTTTTCGCAAGAAACTACGTGCCCAATAGTGATGCCTTTCAGTCCACCTTTGATGCTTTCTACAGTCTTGACTCCTTCAACCTCCAGACCCAAATCCGTCAATAGTTCATCGAGTTGTTCAACGGTATAGTCTTCTAAATCAATATATTCTTTTAGCCAGCTTAGCGAAATATTCATAAGTCTTGTCTTTTAGGGGTTTTTGACCCCAAATTTAGTCGGCAAAATTAGCTTTTTTTTTGCTATCTGATGCCTATCTGCTCTACAAAACTTTGAAAGCTAGTCACAATTATCGCCAATGAACGATATGCCCTCGCTGAATATCTAACATTTCAAGAGGAACGGCCTCTTGAATCGCCTTTTGTAGTAATTTTATAATATGTTCTTTTGTATAGCGACGGGAGAAAACCAAACTCACTTCTCTAAGAGGTGCTTCATTTGTAAAAGATTTGACTTGATCTTGTTGGGACATTTCCTCGGCAGCGAGTTCAGGAATCAAAGTAAATCCCCCTTCTCGATCGATGAGCTTACACAATGTTTCGATGGATCCACTTTCAAATGAGAGACTCGTCTCTTTTTTGGGTTGAAAAGTACAAAGATTGAGTACTTGCGAACGAAAACAGTGCCCTTCTGAGAGCAACCAAATATCAGGACTTGCAATATCTGCCATGTCAATATCATTGCGATTTCCAAAGGAATGATCAGGGTGCGTATAAACCAGCATTTTTTCAAAAAACAAGGATTCTTCTACTATTCCAGCCTCTGCCAAAGGCGTCACCAAAATACCAACATCAATCAGGTTTTTTTCAAGCTGTTCTATAATTTCCTCTGTCAAGAGTTCGAGCACCTTGATTTCTAATGCTGGATATTTACGTGAAAAATCACCAATGAATAGCGGGAGCAAGTAAGGCGCTAAAGTAGGGATAATGCCGATCGTTAACTTTCCTGCAATGATAGATTTTTCTTGCTGTATGATGGATTCAATGCGGTCATGTTCGGATAAGATTTTTCTGGCTTGGGCAATGATTTTTTCTCCGATTAGAGTTGGGATAACGGGTTGTTTACTTCTATTAAAAATAACAACTTCTAGCTCCTCCTCTAGTTTCTTTATTTGCATACTTAAAGTGGGCTGAGTCACAAAACATTTTTCAGAAGCGGTGACAAAGTGTCGATAAGTATCTAAAGCTACGATGTACGAGTATTGAGCAAGTGAAGCCATTTTAGTATTATTAATTTTCTTCCAAACAATCCCATTCAATACTACTCAAGCTATCCAATTCACCTGTATAGTAATAATGCCACCATTCTGTCCGAATACCTTTAAATCCATGAGCGGTCATGGCTCCATATAAGATGTCCCTATTTTGACGAACTTTTAGGGTGAGCTTTGGATAATCAGTATGCGCCTTGGGACCAAAATAATCATAACCAGAACCCATCCACAACTCCCGCATTTTTTTAATATCATAAATAGTTAAATCAACCGCCATTCCTCGATTGTGCATCGAGCCTTTATTGGGTGGAGTTACATAACTAGCATTCGGGACTTTATCCCAAAGTTTTTGCTGGGCGGGTAGGGGACGATAACAATCAAATACTTTGATGCCAATACCTTTCGATCTCAACGCTTTGTTTACAGAATCTAATGCTAAGGCAACTTCTGGGCGCAAGTAACAGGAAGGGCAGTCGTAGATGACTTCTCCCACAAAGTTGTTTTTAGTGGCATAGCGGATATCTTGATTGATAGTCGGGGACAATGC
>JAJRQS010000090.1 GCA_024280135.1 Bacteroidota bacterium
AAGGCCGTTAATTCCTCTGGCGTGTCGAAAGCGTAATATGCTTTACCAGCATCAATTAATTTTTGAGCATGCTCTATGTAGAGTGCTTTACGTTCTGATTGGCGATAAGGACCCACTGCTCCACCTTTTACTGGGCTTTCGTCAAAATTTAATCCCAACCAATTGAGGGATTGAGTAATGTATGCTTCAGCACCAGAGACATACCTCTTTTGATCCGTGTCTTCAATCCGAAGGATAAAAGTACCCCGATGTTTTTTGGCAAAAAGGTAATTGTATAAGGCCGTTCGAACGCCTCCAATATGTAAGGGCCCAGTAGGGCTAGGTGCAAAACGCACACGTACAGGTTTTATCATAGCTTTTTATTTGGCTTGCGCAAAAATACGAATAATTTCAGAATTACCTATGCTTTAAATGCCATCACTCTCCTCCCCAGAAACCACATAGTAACGAGGATCATCAACAGCATCCACAATGACTTCTTCAAATAAAGGAGACCCTTTTCTTAATAGGCGTTTACAATCTGCGCTTAAATGTTTTAAATGAATAACCTTGCCAGCAGCGCGATATTTATTAACAAGATTAAACAAAGCTTCTAATGCAGAATGGTCTGAAATTCTTGATTCTATGAAATCTATTTCAACTTCATCTGGGTCATTTTTGACGTCAAACTTACTATTAAAAGCTTGGATGTTTCCAAAAAATAAAGGGCCATATATTTCATATTTCTTAACGCCATTTGCCTCAGATTTTCGAGCACGAATACGTTTTGCATTTTCCCAAGAGAAAACCAAAGCACTAATGATTACCCCTGCAATAACGGCCACCGCTAAATCAAAAAACACGGTCAAGCCAGAAACTAATATTAATACAAAAGCATCCATCATCGGTATCTTATGTAGAATACGGAAACTCGACCAAGCAAAAGTACCAATCACCACCATGAACATCACCCCGACCAATGCCGCGATCGGTACCTGTTCGATTAATCCAGAGGCAAATAAAATAAAGACCAATAGGGTAATGGCTGCTACAATTCCAGAAAGCCGACCTCGTCCACCACTTTTAATATTGATTAAAGATTGACCAATCATCGCACAACCACCCATACCCCCAAATAATCCAGTGATGATATTGGCGCCGCCTTGTGCTACACACTCTTTATTGGAGCGACCACGGGTTTCAGTAATTTCATCAATTAAATTCAACGTCATCAAAGATTCTATCAAGCCTATTGCTGCTAATATAAAAGCATAAGGGCCTATAAATCGAAGCGTTTCCCATGTGAAAGGTACTTTCGTAAAAATTTCTTTTTGAAAAATAGGCAAGCCACCCTTTAGGCCATCTCCACCACCGTCTCTAATAAAAGAGCCTACAGTTGCCATGTCTAACTTGCCAAAAATAGCTATCAAAGATACCACCAAAATAGCGATGAGTGCTTCAGGAATTTTTTCAGAAATCTTGGGTAAGCCCCACATCAATAGCATGGTCAGTAAAACCATTCCAATCATGAGATAGAGTTGGTTTTGGGGTAAAAATTTCTTTGCTTTTCCTTTCTTTTCTATCGAGTAAATCCCATCTTCCGCAATGTTAAACTTAACATCGTGGTGCTTAGCGTCAAAAACTTGTCCTCCACTAATTTCAAAAATGACCTCATTATTTAGTTTGCTGACGAGTTGATTATCCTTCAACGTGTACAATGCCAATCCTGATTCCAAATCAAAAACATCATTCTCTCTAATTTCATATTTTTTTGCTATGGATTCTGTTTTGAATTTGGCATTGCCATAAGTATCTTTGACTGTTTCTTTGAACATTCCTATTTGTGAAAGAAAAATTACAATCGCTAATCCATTTACAAAACCCATCATCACGGGGTGAGGAATCAGTCGAACAAATTTACCTAAACGTAAAAATCCAGCTGCCATCTGAATGATACCCATGAGGATAACGGTAGCGAAAAGATAATACAGCCCTAATTGCTCTTCGGGAGCACCCAGGGCATTTCCTTTTGCCACTAAAGCAACCATTACAACTGCTAGTGCACCCGTTGCCCCAGAAATCATACCAGGTCGCCCACCAAAAATAGAAGTGATAAGCCCAATCATAAAGGCCGCATATAAGCCCACTAAAGGATCTACGCCTGCTACAAAAGCAAAAGCTACAGCTTCTGGCACTAGCGCTAAGGCTACAGTCAAGCCAGACAAAACGTCATTTTTGACGTTTGACATTCTTTTTCTTACAAATTCCATCGTTCGATTTTTACTACTTCTAGTTTGCTTTAACCGTCTTGGTTTGAAACAAGCGGCAAAAGTACGGTATTTCTAGTACTTGGGTACGTTGTTTATGTTGATTCGTTCAAGAGGGCATCAAAGTAGTCCTAAACCCGCGGAGTACAGGCACACATCAAGTAGTATTTCGATGCTGGCTTTGATCTAATTTTATCATGACGCTAATCATCATCGTGAACATTAAAAGCGAAGTGCCGCCATAACTGACCATGGGCAAGGGAATGCCAATAATTGGAAAAAGACCCATCGTCATTCCGATATTAATCATAAAGTGAAAAAATAGAATTCCTGCAATTGCATAGCCATAATTCCTTGCAAATGACAAGCGCTGTCGCTCTGCAATATATAGTAAGCGAAGCACCAAACCAAGAAAAATTAATATAGTCGCTGCGGAGCCGATAAAACCCTGTTCCTCACCGATTGTGCAAAAGATAAAATCGGTCATTTGTTCAGGAACATAGTTTAGCTGTGTCAACTTACCATTTAAAAATCCACGTCCAGTCAGTCCGCCAGAACCTATCGCCATCTTGGACTGTAGTACATTGTATAATGAGCCACGCGGGTCACATTTGGAAGGGTTTAACCAGACATTGATTCTTTCTTGTTGATGGCTTTCTAGGATATTGTCATAAAAATAACGAGCCCCATATACAATACCGACCGCTAATAGTAGGGTAGAAAATTGGATAATTACCTTTTTCATTTCCCCATTTTTAAGGTAACTAAAAATGTGTCTGATGGCCAAAAGGAGGAGTGGAACAATAGACCAGATTGCACTCCTAAAATAGACCCCAAAAATTAAAGATCCTACGATTAGTCCATATTCCAGCCAAGGAAGAGTTATTTTTCGTGAAGTAGCAAATAGCAGCCCTGAGGCGATGATAAATAATAGAATGTCATACGGCTGATAAATGAGGCTTAAAATAAACAATGTGACCAATATAAACCCAACCACATAAATACTTCCGTTTAGACCCTTTCGGTAAAAAAGAATAAAGAAGGAAGTGAAAACGAGTGCAGATCCAGCATCGGGTTGTAACATGATTAAAAAAACGGGTAATAGCATTACACCAAAGGCCGTCAATCTAGTTTTGCTCTGGCTCATGTCGTCCGAGGGGCCGCTCAATACAGACGAGAGTGCTAACGCTGTGCCGAATTTGGCAAATTCAGATGGTTGAAAAGAAAAACCGCCAAACTGATACCAAGAAGTTGCTCCCTTTATGCTGGAACCAAAAATCAATACGCCTACGAGTAAGACCATGGCAAATGCATAAACCACAAATGACAATCCTGTCCAGATGCGAACATCTAGAATTTGTATTAGAAAGAAAAGGATTATGGATAGCCCGACCCATAGCGTTTCTTTTCCAATACCTCGCGTTAGGTCAAATGCAGATGCCGATGAATTAGGATCATAATTAACAGCATAGTACATTAAAAAGCCTAGCAAAACGATAGAGAAATACAACGAGGTTGTAATGATATCAAGCTTTCCAATTCGGGCATTGGCCATTGAGGGGAAGTGTTAGTTGTGTAATAATTCGGAAATGCTGATGTGTTTATCTATGGTCGGAAAAGCTGTTCGATAGTGAACTTTTATTTTTTCCAAAGCGGCAATTGCTTCTAGTCTAGTTGAATAGGCTCCTGCTTGCAGTTTGTAATATGGGCTGATGTGCTTCCACTCACAAGGAATGTATGGATAGCGAGATTTGAAAACACTATAAGCTGCTTCGACTTTTCGTCTGTCTGTAGAAGCAAGCACTTGAATTCTCCAACCAGAAGTAGTAGGTTTACTTTGATTGATTTGTTTGTACCGTGTCATCATTCTTTCGATCATATAGTCTTCAGAAAAGTTGACTTGAGCCGTTGCCCAAGTGGTACAAAAAAATAGTAAAATGAGTATCCAGTTTTTTTTCACACTTTTTCTTTTGCTGTTTCAGCTATTTTTACGCAAGAAGAACTACCAATACGAGTCGCTCCTGCTTTAATAACGGCTTCGGCTGTTTCTAAGTTGCGGATTCCCCCTGAAGCCTTTATATTAATATCTGCTGGGAGCATCGCTCTAATATTTTTAATCATTTCTGCGGTTGTATCCACGCCCGTATAACCAGATGAGGTCTTAAAGTAATTCACAGAAAACATCGTTACGATTTTACACACTCTTTCCAATTCTTCTTCAGTCAAAAAACCAACTTCTGTAATCAACTTAATCACCTTGCCTTTGAGGTGCGTAATCCTCGTAACACTCTCCACATCGCTTTCCACATAGCTCCAGTTTCCTGCTTTAATCGCAGCTACATTAATGACTACGTCCAATTCATCGGCCCCATCATTGATGGCTCTTTTGATTTCTTCTACCTTTGAAGCCGTATTAGAATATCCCATAGGAAAACCAATAACGGTAACTATTTTGACATCACTACCTTCCAAATGAGCTTTTGCCTCTTTAATAAAATAAGGAGGAATACATATACCTTTGAATTTATAGGTTTTTGCCTCTTCACAAATTTCTTGGATTTTTTCTGGTGTGGTATCTGATTTTAACCAAGTATGTTCTAAATATTCATTAATTTCCATAGTGCAGTTTCTTGTTTTGATATAAGGCATACAAAGATAGGTAATTTTCCTTGACTATACTATAATAATTACATATATTATTAAAATGTAGATATGATTTTAAGCTTGGAGCAATGGGATATACATAACGCACCCCGATTACTGCTGGAGTCTAACATATTGCACAATTTACAAAAGCCTAAGCAGCCTCAATTCTTCTACATTATTTTCACTTCCACACGTTGGTTGTATCTACGTCCTTCGCTGGTAGCATTCGTTGCTCTAGGGGCCACTTTTCCATATCCTTTATACGTAATACGGTTTGGGCTTATTCCTTTTTTGATTAATTGATCGGCTATTGCTTTGGCTCTTAATTCAGAAAGTTTATTACAATATTCGTCATCACATCTATTATTTGTATGTCCGCCTAATTCAATTTTGATGGAAGCATTTTCCACTAAATAATCATACAGCTCTCCTAAAACCGCTTGACAACCCGGAGGAATATCATAAGAATTCGCTTCAAAAGCTAAGTCTGGAATGACTAGTTTTTCGCCTTTC
>JAJRQS010000004.1 GCA_024280135.1 Bacteroidota bacterium
ATTAGACATCGCTAAAGAAAAGAAAGTCAATACGCGATCCATTAATCTATTGATTAGAAGTCTAAAATAAAGAGGTAAAGGGTAAAGGAGGTATAGCGGTTTTAAGGTTTTAAGGTGGGTGTAAAAAAAGGTAAAACAAAGCGCACATAAACGCACAAAGTGCACATAAACGCACAAAGTGCACATAAACGCACAAAGTGCACATAAACGCACAAAGTGCACATAAACGCGCAAAGCGCACATAAACGCGCAAAGCGCACATAAACGCACAAAGCGCACATAAACGCGCAAAGCGCTACTGCCCCATTCGCTTACGCAAAGCCTCTGGATCAATCTCTAAAGCTTTTTGTTGATAGTAAGCAGCTTCGGTTGTATTTTTCATCTGTCCATAAGCCAGGCTCAAATCCAAAGCCAAATTAGCATTGGGAGCCAAAGCAAAAGCTTTTTTTAGATAGGGAATGCCGAGTTCGGGATGTCCATTAATAGCGTGTGCGATGCCTAAAAGTCGGTTAGTCTCGGGGTTTTCTGGGATAAGTTTTATTGCTTCTTCAAGATACGGTATTGCTTTTTTAGCATTGCCTTGTTTCTCTCCAAAATACTTCCCAGCAAGGTGATAATTGATACCTAAATTTTTAATTGCCTCAGGGTAATTGGGCTTTAACAGCATCGCATTTTTGTAAGATTGAATAGCTGAATCGAATTGGTCCATATAACTATAGGCATTGCCTTGAAGCAGCCAAGCATTGGCATAGCGTGGATGTTCTTTGATAGCGATCTTTAAATGTGTCAGTGCTTCTTGTGCTTTTTGCTTGCGCAAAGCTTCATCCTTTTCTTTTGATGCAATACTTAACAGTGTACCCCCTACTGCATTTTGTACTTTTGCACTTTTTTTAGAGGTCTTGACATCTGTTAAGAATAATGTAGCGTCGTTTTTCCAAGCTGGATTTCTTACGAGTGTTTTAATACTAAATAGGAATATTAAAATACCGATGATGCTTAGTGCTAAAGTCGGTTTGCCTCTACGAAAGAACTGAACTAAGACTGCCCCAACAATCAAAGAAAAGCCAACAGACGGCATGAAAACAAATCGTTCTGCCATAAAGGTACCAACGGGAAAAATAAAATTTGAAACAATAGATAGAGAAGCCAAATAAACAAGAATACCAAATGATACTATTGGGTTTTTGCGCAAGCTTTTCACCGCAAGGAAAATCAATCCTAGATATAAAACAATACTTAATATTACTTGCCAATCCCCAAAATGCATCATCTCAATATGATTGGGATAATAATCATGAGTCAACTTGAAAGGGGCGACCAATAAACGTATGTATTCGCCTAGTGTATAAAAAATAGTAGCAATCCGTTCCCCAAAAGAATAAGGTACAGGCACTTCGTCTACTAGTTTTAAAAAAGGATTATTCATTAATTCTAAATCCATTCTCTTAGGCCCCATCAATTCAAAAGGCTTATTAAAAAGCACATGAGAACGTTTGACTAGAAAAGGAATAATGGCCAATATCAATGCAACTGAATATCCTCCAAATCGAACTAATTTCCCTTTTGAAAACCCTATACTTTTCTCTCCAAACAAAAACAAGGCCATTGGAATTATCACCAAAAAAGTAATAACATTCTCTTTTGAAAAAATCGACAAGCCAAATATTAATAACCCGACGATTAACATCCAAATTTTACCTGTCCGATATGCTTTTAATAGAAAATACAATGTTGCTAAGCTCCCAAGTAAAGCCACAATTTCATCCGCTCCTTTAATATTCGCTACGACTTCTGTATGAACGGGATGAGCGACGAATAGTAAGGTCGAAAAAAGAGCCAACAATTTCGCTTCCTGCGCATCATAATAAAACAAAAGGGTAACGATGACTTTATAGAGCAACAATCCTAATAGCACAAAAAGTAAAACGTTGACCAAATGAAAACCAAAAGGTGAAGCAGTCGTCTTTCCCTTTTTTGCGGATCCACTAAACAGCTCCCATTCCAATGCAAACAAAACCAGCGTTAATGGGCGATACCGTCCACCTGCTACTAACTGATCTTTACCTTCTTTCTTGAAAAAACCATAAAAAGTATCTTTATTCCAAATACCATCAATTCCTTCCACTCCTTTCTTCGTAAACATGTTATCAGTAATAACAATTGCATCATCTTGGCAGAAGTCATGCCCCAAGGTATTAGCATAAAGCCCGAAGGCAAGAAGTCCTATTATCAGGTAGTGCAATCGACTATTGGTTAACCAATTGGGCGAGGTGTTCACTGAAGAGTTGTTTTTCTCAGCTTGAACTACTTCTTTTTGTTTTTTGTGGTGTTTCTTTGCCATTCATTGTGTTTGTAGGTGTAAATATAGTAAAAATGCTGAGGAATCGAGGAATCAAAGAACTTAAGAACCGATTTGCTAAACCTCAACGATTTAGAATTTCTAACCCACTCCTATACGCTTTGGTGACCGTAAAATAGCGATATAAAAACGTATAGCCCAAGATAGATTTCTATCTGTTAACAAGATGTTAAATTCGTGTTAAACAAGCCCTTTATCTGCACAAAACAGACCA
>JAJRQS010000091.1 GCA_024280135.1 Bacteroidota bacterium
GTTGTGGGTTTAATCTTATGGAAGACCACTAGACAAAAAGTGGATCCTGATTGGGTGACCATCCAGACTCAAAAATTAGACACCGTACAAACTTTAGCAAAATCTGATTCGCTTGTTCAAGTCCTATTAGAATATTTTCATGATACGGTTTATGCAAATAAAGGGCTTGGGATTGATTTGATAGACGACCCTTATGTCCCTACGATGGAATACAAGCAGTTTGAAAAATATATTAAAATCCTAAAGGAAGAGAAGAAAATAATAATATCTACTGTGGAAGGTGGAGGTGCCACCACTTTTATAGATCGACTATCTAAGTTTATTGCGATGGATGAGTCTCGGATCTTGAGCCTTCGATGTACCCCTAAATTTGATCTAGAATACCATCGAAATTATATTGGGTATTATAAAGATGGAGTATTTCAAAAAGGCAAATTATTAAAATTTTGGGATAGATGTAAAGCACATCCGGATAAAAAATTTATAGCCATTATAGATGACATTGATAAAATAAATCCCGAGACGCTCTTTGGAGGAGACTTGTGGGAGAACTTATCGAGCAAGACTGACGTAACCCTCATTAACGGAGAGGCCATAAAATTTCCTGACAATTTTTATATGATCAGCACCACTCAATCTGCTGTGGGCGATCGATTGCATTTACACAATGAACATTTCAAACGACTGGGCAGAGATATTTATTTAGCCCCTAGTACTGTGTCCTTAGCCCTCTATTTGGATGGTAAAAGAAAAAAAATAAATAAAAAAATTGCAGAGAAAGGTTTTGAATCGCTTCGAGAAAAAGACAAACTAGCGATAAAAGCACTGAATGACACGACCGATATCAAAAATTTCTTATACATCTTCAAGAAGATAAACCAAATAATAGAAAAAGACATCTCCCGAAATAGCCAATTGGCTCAATGGAGTAATTTGCGCAAGCTATACCAACCAAAAGACAGAGAAAAGTTCATTGAAACATTTATACATCAAGTCAATGCGTTGAGTCCTGATAAGAAATTTGACAGGAGTAGTTTTGACCCTATTTTTTACAGTATCGAGAATAATGGATTAATGCAAGGCTCTAGTCCATTGGCAACTGGGTTTGTTATTTTTAAGGAATGGGGTTTTTTGACTGAGTTTGTGGTTGCGATTAGTTTTGCGTTGATTACAGCATTGATCAGCTTGTACCTTTCTTTTAAACGAAAGCGAAAAATCAATAAATACTTAACTAGATCCGAAGAGATTTTTATGGCATTTGAAGGACGTGATTTAAATATAAGTGAAGCGGTCCAACAGTTAAACAATCTAAAGCAAGAAATAGAACTAGACACCAAGGCCAATAATATTAGCTTCCCAGAAGCCATCTTTTTTCATAATTCTATTCGGAGCAAGGTCAATGCTATTGAAATTGCAAAAAGCATAAACGCTACCTTTTCTACCTTGATGGATGTTTTTATGGAGGATGACCTATTATCAAAAGGCGAGTATGACAAACTGGTTACGTTTCTAGAAAAGATTGAGTATTCATTACCAAAAGAGGACTTTAAGAAAATGAGGGGCAAGGTAGATACAGCTTGGAAGAAATTTGGAGCTTCATAAGAACCGATTAGCTCTACTATTGGATCTTTACAAGTAATCACCTGCAATACTATTTAGAATTTTACCCTTTAAAATTTGTTTATATCCAAATTCTCCTTGACTCATTTATGCGACCATAACCATTGCTCGTCGGTAGTATTTGTGAAAAATATTAGATTGTGCAAAATTTTAATCAATTCACATATACAAAGACCGAGATAAACATTATTGAATTTAAACTGTATCTACAGAAACTATACAGATGAAAACGAGATGCTCTTGGGCTGGAAAAGATCCTTTATACATTGCGTACCACGATGAAGAATGGGGTGTGCCTCTCCGTGATGATGATCAATTATTTGAATTTTTAATTCTGGAGACGTTTCAGGCAGGATTAAGTTGGATTACTGTTTTGCGCAAGCGAGAAAATTTCCGAAAGGCGTTTCATGATTTTGACTACCATAAAATAGCAAAATATTCAGAAAAGAAAATCCAATCTTTACTCCAAGATGCGGGAATTATTCGGAATAAACTAAAAATTCGGGCAACCGTTTCCAATGCCCAAGCTTTTATTAAAATTCAAAAGGAGTTTGGTTCTTTTAGTGATTATATTTGGGCTTTCACGGACGGAAAGGTCATTAAAAACAAATGGGAAAAAGCTTCGGATTGTCCAGCGCATACTCCCCTTGCGGAAAAAATTAGTAAAGATTTGAAAAAACGCGGCTTCAAATTCGTAGGGCCAACCGTCATCTATGCGCACATGCAAGCGACGGGCATGGTGAACGACCACACTACAGATTGTTTTCGGTATGGCGAGGTGTAAATCTACCAGGCAGCATGTTTTACTTTACTGTCCGAATAATCTCTTCTAAGTGTTCCATAAAAACCTTCTTCTTTTTTTGCGGAGCATAGACAAACCCAGCAACCAAGATTAATTGGTCTGCTTTATTTGGATTTTGCAGTAGGTAGGAAATAAAAGGACCACCCATGAAATCATTTTCTAATTCCCAGATCCCCCTATTTTCAACTGCATAACGCCCATTTAGATTGACTTTACTTTTGATCAGTGGGAGGTCGTGATCATTGATGACAAAGTAGCTACTATCCGCAGAAGACGAGATATATTGCCTTCCAAAAGCATTCAGATAAGCTTGTAACGAGTCCGCATTTAACTGGCTTTCTTGGTGATAAGGTATTTTTCCGACTAGAATACTTGAACTAAGCTTTGGCGTCTCTTTTCGCATCCAAATAAAATCTTTATTCCGGACTGCACTTGTGATATAATCCGAAGGAATTTCCATTTCAATCCCAAAAGTATCCATCAGCATCTTTTCAGCCGGTTTATTGTGCCCACTGTGAAAAGCTCTTTCATATCTTTTAGGCTGATCGTGCTGCCTGATTTTCGCAGCGATTTTTGGAAAATTCTTAATAATAGAGCGTTCAAGGTCTTCTTGTGAATTGGCTAATACATAGACGATTAATTGCTCATCAGCCCATTTCCCTTTTCCCGTAGCAAAACCCATTTCTGGGTTGTTTAGTAATTCATCAACCCTTTCTTTGCCTAAGTCCTTGATGGCCATTTTGGCTTCCTTGGTGTCCATTTCACTCATATTCGCCATGAGCACCATCGTTCTAAATTTTTTTCTAATTGGACGAGAAAGGATCTGGTTCATCGAAAAATGCTTTACATCAAACACGGGCTCAGGCTGTGGCAATAACAGGAATGGTGATTGAAAATAGTAATCTACGGTATCTTTTAATGCCGTATTCCATAGTCTTGACTCCACCACA
>JAJRQS010000092.1 GCA_024280135.1 Bacteroidota bacterium
CTAGATCTTTTTCATCAAATGCGTAATGATGCATTCGAAGACGGAGCCAAAGTATTGCGCGCAAAGATAAGTTTAGAATCCCCAAATATGCACTTACGGGATCCGCTACTTTATAGAATCAAGCATGCGCATCACCACCGCACAGGAGACAAATGGTGCATCTATCCGATGTATGATTTTGCCCATGGGCAGTCTGATTCAATAGAAAATATTACGCATTCACTTTGTACCTTAGAATTTTTGCCGCATCGCCCTTTATATAATTGGTGCATCAAAAAGCTGGAGATATTCCCATCAAGACAAATAGAATTTGCTAGGTTGAATTTGACTTATGCCATGATGAGCAAAAGAAAGCTACTAAAACTTGTAGAAGACGGAGTGGTGAATGGTTGGGACGACCCTAGAATGTTAACTATTTCTGGAATGCGTCGTCGTGGATACACACCTACTTCCATACGAGAATTTGCGAATCGGATAGGCATAGCCAAGCGTGACAATTTAATTGATATGGCACTTTTAGAATTTGTCATTCGGGAAGAATTAAATCGGATTGCTTGGCGAGTAATGGTGGTAACCGATCCCATCAAAGTGACGATTACGAACTACCCTGAAGGTCAAGAAGAATCGCTAACGATTATTAATAACCCTGAGAATGAAGGCGCGGGTTCACGGGAAGTACCTTTTAGCCGTGAAATTTATATTGAGCGAGGGGATTTTATGGAAGAGCCTCCTAAGAAATGGTTTAGATTGGCTCCTGGCGGCGTGGTACGTTTAAAAGGTGCCTATATTATTCAGTGTGACGAGGTCATTAAAGATACAGATGGGAATATTCAAGAACTAAAATGTACCTACTTTCCTGCTAGTAAAAGTGGACAAGACAACTCTGGGATTAAAGTCAAAGGCGTATTACACTGGGTATCTGTGCCACATGCTTATGAGGGCGAAGTACGATTATATGATCGACTATTTCAAGAAGAAAACATAGGCGCATCCGACCTTTCTGTGGAAGAAATGTTAAATCCAAATTCACTAATAGTTATTCCAAAAGCAAAGATGGAACCTGCCTTGAAGGATGCACCTTCCGATCGGTATTTTCAATTTATGCGAAAGGGATACTTCTGTGTAGATCCAGATTCGACGGATGAAAAGAAAGTCTTTAATCGGACGGTCACCTTGAAAGATGGCTGGAAGGGCAAAAAGAACTAACGTAATCGTTCGGCTTTTTTTAATAGTAAATCCGTATTAATGATCTTGCCGTCATTCTCCACATTTGAGATAAAGGCATCGATGGCTTTTGTATCACCTGGTGCTATTTTTAATAGACGGCTAAGATATTGAATGTGCTTTAAATAATTCTTTCGACGCGTTTCCGAAATATCTTTTCTTCTACTCAGAAATACTTTGAATGCATCAATGTGAGATTCAAGTACATTAAACTCTTCTAATTCGTAGTAGGCATGAGCCAAAAGTATTTTAGCTGTTAGCCCAGTGGTAATATCAAAATATTCCACCATTGCTAATAAAGGCACAACTTTAGAGAATTCTTTTTTTCTAAAATGGATGAGTGCTCGTGTATAGCTAATCGTACTATCTTGAAGCTCTGGGTCCAAAAGATTCCCATATTTTTGCACGAAGGATTCCGCCCAATCAAACTCCTCTATCCGCAATGCAGCTTTCGTTGCATTTCTAAATTTAGCCGGTGTAATCCGCCCGTCTTCCTCCAACAGAAATCCTTTTTCTTCCATCTGCTTAAAAATAGTAAAGTAATCCATATTGTACTGAACCTTACCGCTATTCAATTGAGCTACAATATAATTTAATACATTTGTATAGATTTCATTTGCTTCATATCTGGTGAATAAGTTAATATTGTCCTCAATAATCCTTTTTAACTTCTCGAAAGCCGTCGTATCATTCAGATCTGACAGAGCCACAATATAATAATAAAAAATACTCACAGCCGGGGTCAACTCATAATCTACCTCTTTTACATGTGCTAAAATTTCTTGAATAAAAAAGAATTGAAATTCATGTGTTAAAAACTTTTTTCTGGCTATCGAATTAGTATAAAAATATAATTTTTCCGAAAGGTAAAACAAGTCTAAATCTTTCAATATGGCCTCTACATTTGACTTTGCGTCTCTACTTTTATCAAAACCAACTAATTGATAATACTCTTTTTCTTTGATGTACTTCTGCAAATAGTAATCAGCATTTCGATAAGGTGTTTCCTTAAAAAATTTTTCACTTTGTCGAATGGCAATTGATTTTAGGGGGTCAATCTCCCATTCGTGCACCGCCCGCATGAGGTTATTTATCTGACGTCCTTCTTCTTTTTGAAATTGCTCTTGCGCCAAAAAGTCTTTAAAAATTCTTAGCAAATCTGAGTTTAGCTTCCGCAAATTAACTTCTTTCAAATCTTCTTTTCCAAAGACTTTAGCCCAAAAAAAAGCTTTTGATAATTTTTTCTTAGGCTGTTTATCAATGAATTTAGAGATTGTATCAAATGCCTTTAAAAGTGTTTTGCTTCTATTAAAATAAGGGGAAATCAAATACAACCGAAATCGTTTTTTGATTTCAGGATCTAATTTGCGTAAGCTTTTGACAATTTTGGTAGATTCCATTGGGTCAAATTTAGTTGTTTTTTTGCTTATACTTCTTAATTTTTTGCCTGTAATTGGTTAATGAGTGAAGCATTCTAGGCAAATCCCATAACATCAAGCAACTGGCACAAAATTTGAACAAATAAAAAAAAGTAATCATATAACTATGCCAACTTAGCAATAGAAACAGTAGTTATAGATATTTTTTTTTATATATTAAACTGCATTATGTGACATAACAAATTGAGAACCAACCCCTTAAATCTAACAAAAAAATGTGTGTAAAAATTCCCACGACACCAAATCGCTTTCCCATTAGGAATTTTATAGAAAATTTCTTATCTTGCAAACAAATAAACGCCCACAACATGCTAATACTTCGACGATTATCCCTTTTATTGGTCTTCGCTATCTCCTTTTTTACACTAAACGCTCAGTTTGGTTTTGATGGGGTCATCTTGGCCAATAGTCAAGTTTATACTGGCCAAGTTCATTCTCAACCGAGTTCTCCATTAATTGTAAAGCACCCCAAACATGGTTCTTATGCAGGTTTTTCCTGGCAAGGGAATGGTAATTTCGGTTTTTCCTATACGCCAGATGCTGGGTATGAAGGATTTGATGAACTAACGATTGAGGTCAGAGACGGATGGACTACTTACAATTATGTGACTTTTAAATTTAAAGTTGTCAAATCGATCGTAGAGCCAAAAGATGACTATGACTATGTGGGGATGAATGGAAGTACTGTTGCTAGAAGTGTTTTGGACAATGACTATGCAAGTCATCCGCCCCTTTTCGCTAATAAAATTGCCTTTGTTGAGGGAGGAGAAGCGACCATTTCTA
Source organism: Bacteroidota bacterium (assembly GCA_024280135.1). GTDB lineage: Bacteria > Bacteroidota > Bacteroidia > Chitinophagales > Saprospiraceae > HyVt-613. The sequence goes on from JAJRQS010000092.1 coordinate 3,447, forward strand.
ATGGTTTTATTAACTTTACACCTGAACCGGGTTATAGTGGGATGGCGCATATTCGGTATATTGCTTGTGACAGTTTAGGTACTTGTGGGACTGGTTTACTTACGGTCTCTGTTTTAGATGGCGAATCTATTGATTTAGAGATGGATTTAGCGACCACAAAGAATATTTCCGTCAAAGCACCGCTTGAATGGATTGGCTATCAAATTGATGCTACTCCAGCCAATGGTACTGCCCAAATAAATGATAACCTTGAATTGGTCTATACGCCTAATGAAGACTTTCATGGGTCGGACTACTTTACAATAACCAAAGGTCAAATCACTAAAGAAGTCAACGTAACGGTTTATAACAAAACAAAGCCGAATGTTTACGCTATTTTAGATAGAGTCTATACACCTAGAAATACCCCTGTTACTTTTAATGTCCTTGACAATGACTATGGCAATTATTATGTTAAAGGTTTCACTCAGCCAGGCATAGGCACATTAGTATATAATGGTGGTGGCAATTTCACTTATACTCCTGCCAATAACTACACCAGTGGAGTCAAGTTTACCTACCAAGTAGGCACTTCTTCTAATCCAAATGCAGAAATAGGTACCGTAGAATTATTAATCGGCAATCAAGCGCCTTACAAAGGGACTTTTGATTTAACCACTTCTGTCGGTGCTCCACTCATTATTAAATATCCTACTACATTTACAGACTTTGGATATGAAGAAATAAATGCGCCGAATCATGGTTATTTAGAATTCCTAGAAGGTGAGCAAACTATAACCATTGATGGACAAGAAGTCACAGGTCATAATATGTTGATCTACTACCCCGAAGAAGGTTTTACGGGTGTAGATGAATTTGACATGTATTACTGTCTAGTTGAAAACGAAGAATGTGAAGAGGTGAAAGTCAATGTGGAAGTATCTGACATCCCAACGACTTGTTATGATGATTGTGTTTGGCCCGGTGATGCGAATGCAGATGGAGAGGTAAATGCAAAGGATTTATTGATGATTGGTCAGTTTTTTGGTTCTACTGGACCTGCACGTATTGATAATACAATTGACTGGTATGCACATGCTGGCGAAAATTGGAACAACCCTTTTAGTGATGTTGATTTAAAACATTGTGACACGAACGGTGATGGCTTGATAAGTGCCGCTGATACGGCTGGCATTAGTTTCTCTTATGCCAAAAATGACAATCTAGTTCCTTATTTTCCTACTGCCAACAAACAAATCAATATAGGATTTGGAACGCCAAGTGTGGCGAATCCCCAAGCTGGAGACTTTGTGTCGATTCCCTTAATATTGGGCTCTGACAATCATCCTGCTGTTGATGTTTATGGCTTTACTTTTAATATTAATTATTGGAAAGATGCCTTTGAAGGTGCATATATTGCATACGAAGAGGAGAGCTGGTTGACGCAAAATGATGCGGTGCTGCCCATTGCAAAAGCACCTTATAATGGTCGATTGGAATCTGCACTGACTCGGACTGGAATGACCGCAGCGAGTGGACAAGGAATCATCGGTTCTTTGAACTTTATTATTGATGATGAAATTGATGGTATCAAAACCA
>JAJRQS010000093.1 GCA_024280135.1 Bacteroidota bacterium
ATCCAAAACCTACCTAAAAAATAGTTATTCGTCTTTAATTACAAGCGCTTTATATAAAATGTAGTGCCTAGTATCTATATAGTTCTTAATTTTACTCAAAATAACTGCAATGGCCAAAATACTTACCATTTCTTTCCTTCTCTTTTTTAGCGCAAGCCTACAAGCTCAAGATAGCTGGTCGCTAGAAAGATGTATCAACCATGCTTTAGAACAGAGTATCGCAATTGAACAAAGTAATCTCACCTTGGCTAGTAGCAAGATTCAGCTCAAACAATCAAAGGCGGCTCGCTACCCTAATTTGAATGGCGGCGTAGGTCTTTTTGAGCAATTTGGACGAACAATAGATCCGACAACCAACTCTTTTGCAAATAAAAAAATTGGTTCTAGTAATTTCAATCTTTCTAGTGGTGTCGTCCTTTTTAATGCAGGAAGAATAAATAATACCATTCGGCAAGCTCAGATTAATTTGGAGTCCGCCACTTGGGATGCAAAAGGAGTGGCAAATGATTTAGCTTTAAATGTTGCGCTTGTTTATTTGCAGATTCTCTTTGCAGAAGACCAAGTAGATAACGCAAAAGGAAAATTGGACATTTCGAAAGCACAACTCAATCGAACTACTGCACTCATTCAATCTGGCAGCCTTGCGAAAAATGAAGGCTTAAATTTTGAAGCACAAGTAGCCACTAGTGAACAGTCTTTAATCATGGCTGAAAATACTTTAAGTACTGCATACCTCCAGCTCAAACAAATATTAAGATTAGATACAGAAGACCAAATTAAAATTGAAAGGCCTGCTGTCAATCTAGAAGAAAGCAACCCGGATCTATTCAGCACGGAAGAGATCTATCAAAAAGCGTTGCTCACTCAACCAACTATCAAAGCCTCAGAAGAACGGCTAAAAAGTAGTAAAGTCGGTAAAAAAATAGCCACTTCTCAATTATATCCGTCATTAAGTCTTAGTGGTTCGCTTTCTTCCAATTATTCTACGCTTTCGCGAAAGCTAGATGGAACAAAAATAATTTCGACTACTCAACCTGTTAAAATTAATAATGTTCCTGCTTCATTGGAAGTACCACAACTTGTTCCAAATTTCATTGACAATCCTTTTGGCAATCAGCTTACGGAAAACTTTGGTCAATCCATTGGCTTGCGTCTAAATATACCTATCTACCAAAATGGTCGGACATCTGCTTCCATTCAGCAGTCCGAAATAAACATTTTACAAACAAAATTAGCCAATGAACAAATCAAACAAAAACTAAAAAGTGATATTCAAAAAGCTATTACAGATGCACAATCGGCCAAACGCCAATATGCCGCAGCAGAGAAATCTGCAAAAGCTACACAGGCTGTTTTTGAAAATACAAAGAAGAAATTTGAAATAGGTGCCGCTAGCTCTTTCGAACTAACAACAGCCAAAACGAATGCGGATGTTGCACAATCTCAACTAACAAGTTCAAAATACAATTATCTATTCAAGCTAAAAATCATTGATTACTACCTTGGAAAACCCATTAAATTCTAAGTCCTTAAAACAAAACAAATGGCAAATAAAAAAAACAAAGGGATATTCATTTTACTAGGACTAATCGTTTTACTGGCTATATTAGGTATCGGCCTAAAAAAATTCCAAGGAAAAAAGGTATCCTAATTCATAAAGCCAAAGTAAAAAAAAGAACCATTCAAGAAACGGTATTATCATCGGGCAAAATCTATCCCAAAACGGAGGTCAAAATAAGTTCTGACGTAAGTGGTGAAATCGTAGCACTTTTTGTGATGGAAGGAGACACGGTGAACGTGGGACAATTATTAGCTCGAATAGATCCAGATGCTTATGTTTCTTCCGTCGAGAGAGGTCGAGCAAGTGTTAATGCTGCTAAGGCTCAGGAAGCCAATGCTCGTTCACAAGCGGAAGGCGCCAATGCCCGCAAAGTACAAGCGGAAGCACAACTAGAGCAAGTTAAAGCACAGTTTGAAAATACTAAAAAAGTCTTTGAAAGAAATAAAGCACTTCTCGCTGATGGTGTTATCTCTCAAGCCGATTTTGAAGCGGCACAAGCCGCGCTTCTTTCCGCTTCCGCAAATGTAAAATCTGCTCAAGCGGCCGTGTCCTCTGCAAACTCTGCCTACAAATCTTCGCAGGAAAGCATACGAGCGGCGGGATACAACATCAATAGTGCAAGTGCTAGCTTAAAAGAATTAAACACCAACTTACAGCGCACAGCAATCTATTCTCGCATGGCTGGTATTGTGTCTAAACTTAATGTTGAAAAAGGTGAACGCGTCGTTGGGACTCGACAGATGACCGGAACAGAGCTGATGCGTATTTCTGATTTTTCAATCATGGAAGCGCAAGTTGATGTAAGTGAAACCAATGTTTTACAGGTGAATATTGGCAACAAAGCAACTATCGAGATAGATGCCTATCCAGATAAGAAGTTTACGGGTATTGTTTCTGAAATTGGGAATTCTGCAAGCAATCTTGGGGCTCTAAGTCTTAGCTCCGATCAGGTTACTAATTTTAAAGTAAAGATAATTATTGATGCAGATTCATACGCTGAATTAATAAAACCCAACAAGCCCTTTCCCCTCCG
>JAJRQS010000094.1 GCA_024280135.1 Bacteroidota bacterium
AATTCCTTGGATTCATTTTCCCAATCATTATTTCAAAGACTATACGGATACAACTGCGGATAAAACAAATGGAATCACACCTATCAACTTAAATGAAATTGACACCTTAATAAAAATACACGCACCGTATGCAATAGATCCTGTCTCAGATATTCCTTTTGCTGACTTTGACACTTGGTTCAGAGAACACAGACATGATGACTTAGTGTATCAATTTGATTCTGTCCATTTAGATAAAATCGGTATTGATAAATTTAATAAAGTCTGGGTCTATACGGCCGAGCAAATTATTTATGCAAATAAAACATGTGATACCACTGGCGAAATTACGCTAACTTGTCCTAATAATATTTATATCGAATTAGAAAACCAGGCCACAGAAATACCCGTTAGCTGGGATTCTCCGATAGGGACAACGACCTGTGGAAAGGGCAATAGTATCCTATTAACGCAGGTACTTGGAGCACCCATGGGGACATCATTAGAGATTGGTAATCATTATGTCGCCTATGAAGCCAGTGATAATTGTGGCGAGATGGAAACTTGCCGTTTTTCCATTACCATCAACCCAACACCTACTCCTTTTAATTGTGGAGAAATTACAGGTTTCACAAAAATAGGCGAATTAAATGGAAATGGCTATTTCCTTTCGGAAAACAACCTGAATTGGAATGATGGACGAGACCTAGCCACTTCATGGGGCGGGCACTTAGCAACCATTAATTCAAAAACCGAAAATTCACTTTTGAAAAATGCTTTAAACCAAGAAACAGCCTATATCGGTATTTATGACTTTTTAACGGAAGGGCATCCTGAATGGGTAACGGGTGAACCCCTTTTATTTGATTATACATTTGATAACACTGAAGAGAATGATTATGGTTCTTTAAATTTTTGGGCAGGGACTTGGGGGTTGATTAATCAGTGGGTCAACCAAAAAATATTAATGGAAAAAACATGTAATCTATTGGATTTAAATTTGACTTGTCCAGAGAACAGCATCGTGTACTTACCCCTTGACCAAACAGATACCGCTTTCGTTTGGGCTGACCCAATAGCCACTACCCTGTGTAGTACCAATGCCAATATTCTTTTAACACAAGCGGCAGGAGAAATGAGCGGGACTGCACTGCCTATTGGTGACTATGAATATAGTTGGACTGCTGCTGATAGTTGCCATAATGTTGCAACCTGTTCTTGGCTAGTTCAAGTTGTACCTGCAACCGTTTCTGGAGAAATATCATTGACATGTCCCAACTCATTAGAAATCATGCTCCCTGCTGGGCAAACGGATACAATATTGACTTGGACTGATCCGACTACTTCAACTACTTGCCCGAAAAGTGAGGTTGTTACAATTACCCAAACAGCAGGGCCCATTTCTGGTTCTTCTTTTCAATATGGCGCATATACTGTGAGTTATTCAGCCTTGGATAGTTGTGAAAACACTAACACCTGTAATATGCAAATTAACATAGACACCACTGAAATAGCTGGAGTATTGAGTCTAAGTTGCCCAAATGACATAGCTATTGAAATACCCATTGGGCAGATGGACACCATCTTATCCTGGGCAGACCCCGTGATGACTACGACTTGCAACCTTAATGAAGAGATTTCGCTTACGCAAACACAAGGGTTCGTTTCTGGTAGTGCAATTCCTATCGGCTCGATACTAGTATCCTATTTAGCAGAAGACAATTGCAATAATGCTGATACTTGTAGTTTTATGATTACCATTAGCCAAGAGCCTGAGGCAACTAATCCTATTTTCCAACAAGAATTGTTTGTTTTTCCAAACCCTGTAAAAGACCAACTTAACATTCAACTATCGGCTCCATCCATCCAAAGCGCTTCAATCAAAGTTTATTCTGCTAGAGGGGCATTCGTTTTTTCGCGCAAGCAGATAAACCTCCAGAAACCGATTGAAGTCAGCCAGCTCCCTCCAGGACTTTATTTTATTCAAATAAGTGGTGTAGGAAAGAACAATTGGGCAAGATTTATGAAACTGTAAACGCGTAAGACAAAAAAAGAGCGACCAAAAAATTTCTTTCCTGGTCACCCTTCACACTATGAAACACTATGAATCTACACTAGATTCGCATGCAAGATACGGATTTTTTTCTTTTGCACAAATATTTGCATAAAAATTTGTACAAAATGGCAGAAACCATTTCCAAATAACACCCTATGATGGTGGGACTTCCTAGACCCAAAATATAGCCATGAAACCCTTACGAAGGTTATAAAGGCGATATTTTTACATTCCACCAATCCTTTTCTATGGTGGCTCCTATACTTTCGTAAAATTTCACAGCGCCCTCATTCCAATCAAGCACCTGCCATTTGGCTAATACTGCCTCTTTTTCTTTAGCTTTCGCCAAAAAAGCATTTAGGAGCAGCTTGCCTATACCCTGCCCCCGATAAGATTCGGTTACGATAAGATCATCTAAATAGAGCATTTTGCCTTTCCACGTAGAAAAAGCATCATAATATAAAGCGATACCAATGATAACACCTTCTTTTTCGGCAACGATACACGCAAACGATCCGCTTCTAAAAAGTGCCTGATAATCGGCTATACTCGCGGTAACCGCATCAGGCTCCTGCTCGAATATCGCTAATTCTATGACTAAGTTTCGGATTGCAGTCAGGTCATTTTCTTCTGCTTTTCTTAATTGTACCATCCTTTTTTTCATAAAGGTACAAAAAAAGCCACTTTGGAAAATCCAAAGTGGCTTATCAGTTTAGCTCAAGAATTTAACCTCCTAGAGCAGATTTCTTAGTCGGCAACGCCTTCTTAGCTGCAGCAGCTTTTACTTCACCTGTGATAGTCAAAACTGTCTTAGGATTAGCAGGGTCATTCGTTGTTAAAGTCACTGTTTTTGTGAATTTACCTGTACGTTTAGTATCGTATCTTACTTCCAATTCAGCTTCTTCACCTGGCATGATAGGATCTTTCGGAGGCTTAGGGACAGTACATCCACAGCTTCCTTTAGCGTTCTTGATGATTAACGGCTCAGTACCTACATTCTTAAATTTGAAGATACGTAAAGGCTCAGAACCTTTATCAATAGTTCCGTAATCTAATTTCTTTAATTCGAATTCAGCCTTTGGTTGTGCAAATGCAGAAACACTTACAAACAAAATGAAAGCAAAAAGTGCAACAAACTTCTTCATTGTTTTAGTTTTTTATTGTCAGTTGATTAATATTATTTGATGTTACAAATGTAATGCGCTTTCTTATGCTTCGCAAGTTAATAGCAGTTAATGCACCGTTAACAAATTATAACAATCTGAATATCAAACAATTATAAATATACAAAAACAATTAGCTAATTCGGGACTATCTGATTCTACAAATAAGCTCGAAGGCCAAATTGAAATCCAACGGAATGCAATTTATCATTGGGCAGCCCAATTCCTTTTGCAGAGATTTGATGCTGATAGGATGCTTTCGCAAAAAGACTATGTCCAGTAGGAAGTCTATACTCATATCCAAAGTTCGCATTGGCAAAAGCAAAGAGTTTTGCTTTTGTTTCTTGAAGGTCTGTTATTTCTCCAGACCTAGCAATTGACTGTGAATAGATAGAAGACTGATTAGCACTAAGCATTTTGGCTTCTAGTTTTTTCTGATCTTGATCATTGTGGCTAGCCAATACAAAAGTAGATTGTTTATACAATTCCGTTGCTAGTCCTGCAGTCACGCCGAGGTTCAGCGAAACTTGATGTCTTTTGTTTTCAAACAAAGCATATCCAACCGTTACAGGTAGTTTTACCATAGATACTTCTACTGTTGAAGTTCCAGTACCTGCATACCCTTCTGAAGCATCTCCCTCGGAGATTACGACAATGGGTTTGGGATGGTATTTTGTTGATTGATATTCGATACCTATATTGTAAATCTTACGCCCTACTTGCTTGGATAGTGCAACACCTGCCCCATACCCCGGACTCCAAATATCTGGTAGGTTGATGTTATATTTTTCATCACGCCCTGTCTGAATGTAATCTGCATGGATGACGCCATAGACTGCGATACCCAGATTAGACCTTCCTTTTTTTGCGAAAGCTATCCTAGGTAAATCTAAATCATCATGATTTAATAACTCCATATCCAAAAGCTCTATTGGAAACAGCAAGAATATATCTCTATCATTTGTAGCAGCATCCCCAATCGCTAATGGCTCCGGATTGCTTTGTGATACCTGGCTAAAACCACCGCTATAATCTCGAAGTAAACTAGGTTTGCTCTGTAAAGGAACAAAGCTCAAGTCAGCCACCGATGGGATAGCCTTGCGGATTGCCAAAACCTCATTTTCTTGAGCAGGTTCGAACTTATCGGCTTGATTGCTAGACTTTGCAGGAGCGATTGTACTAGCTATCGGTCCATTATATCTTACTTTTGGCGTTTTCTCTGATAAATCTACGGTGCTGATAAATAAGAAGGCTAAAAGTGCCATTGAAATACTTTCCAGTACTTTCGTATGCAAAATCCATTTATGCAAATAAGCGTTAGCAATCAATCGTTGACGCAGCGCCAACCAATTGTGTTCATTAAAAGGCACATCAAAAGAAGTTGCTTTTTCTGAAAGGGCCTGATCGAATGTGGATATTACGTCAGGATCATTGGGGACAGTAGTTTCCTTCAGCCGTTGAGCCAGTTCATCCCAATGCCCTCCTTCAAAAGGCACCTCAATGTCTTCTAGTAATTTTTTTATCTCGTTATCGAATAGATTATTTTCCATAGTTCAGTTAGTGGTTATAACAATGAGGTAATGCCCTTATCGTTTAAATCCCCTTTTACGTAATATTTCTTTTAATTGAGTTCTCGCTTTTAATAGATTAGAACGTGAAGTACTTTCAGCTATCATCAAAAAATCCGCAATCTCTTTATGAGCATAACCTTCTATTGCAAACAAATTGAAAACCGTTCTATATGCGGGTGTCAATTCTGCTAGAGCAGCAAGTATTTCTTCTTGTCTAAGACTTGACAATGCAGATGCATCATACGAAATATATCTAGCCGCTTCTTCAAGATCCTCGGTCTGACGGCGTTGTTCCCTTCTATA
>JAJRQS010000095.1 GCA_024280135.1 Bacteroidota bacterium
CTTGGTTGCTAGGTAAGTAACCGACTGTACCATCATTCGCTTTGACCAAGAAAAAGATCCGTGCTACTTTTTTATTTTTGATGGTCACTATTTTCTCGAGATGTGCCAAAACCTTTAAACGTGCGCCCAATGGAAGTGTTAGTATTGATTCACTACGGATATCGGGCTGCTGTCGCAAAAAGATACCACCCTTTGTTGTTTTTGCCCGCAAGGGTAGAGATGAGGGTTGGTAAAAATGATTGTATCGATGACTCACTTTATCCCAAGTGAAAGTTTCGGAGACCCAAGACATACATTTTTGGTAGGTAACCGATTGATTTTTAATGCTTTCGCCAAAATGAGAAGCTCCACAAGATTCATACATTGGATACTCAATTCGTATGCCATCAGGCCGAATATCCACAAATTTAAATCGAGCCGGAGAAGGGATCATGGACGCGAAGGATACATTCAAACGCTGGTCAAATATCAATTGAAATTGATTGTCAACCATTTGATAGACCTCCACAAGCCGTACTTCCTCGTCCATTTCTTTTCCCGAAAGGGACCGATATAATACAATTTCTTGAAAACCATCTCCAGTCAGATCTGCAATATAGACTCCTTTACAGATGTTGTCTCCTCGTTCACTTTGCGTACCGGCAGGTAGATAGATAACTTCATTTTGGGGATTGACAAAGACTAAATAATTTTCTCGATATACATTCTTAGAAGAGAAATGACTGCTTACATCATCCTTTCCTCGAACTTCCCCCCAATAGAAAACGGCTGAATCAAAGCCAACACCCATATTGTAAGTGCCACCCGTAATCTGCTCGATTCCTACATATTTTGAAGGATTTAGGTATAAAAGCGCTAATTCGGCTCCATGAACCCAACCTTTTTTACCTGTCTGATTTTTGACTTGATACCAATAAAATTGCTGTGTTTGAGTCTTGTCCTCATGAAGTGCTTTGCTACGACGGAGAATTTCTATCAATTGCCCGCTAGCGAGAACTTCCTTTGTGTCTGCTGCAAAATTGCTGTCTGCGAGCATCTCCAAAGGTGAAAGCACCAATGCTTGTTGAGATTGTCCATTCGCTTGCGCAAAAAATAAAACAAAAAGAATGAATAGATGTCGCTGAAAAGCCTTCATAAAAATCTGTGATTCAGGTATATTGCAATAGTAACGAAAATTAAGCCTAAATGCTCCAAAATCAATGATAAAAGGTTTTAATTAACATTTTTTGATAGGTATTTCTATCGGATTAGGTAGAGGTGGGGGCGATACAGCGATACCGAGTTCGGGTGGCTCCGAATAATGCCTAAAACACCACGAATTCTAAGTGAAAGGCAACGAACCTTAATTAGATATAGGAATTTTCCATATTTATATGTACTTTGCGTGACTTAACTACTTGAATATGAACCGTTTTTGAGTTTGAAGAGTAGAATTGAAAACCATTTGAAAAACATAACCCCATTAATAAAAATACCATTCAATATGAAAAACCTACGCACCCCAAATTTAGTCTTTTTCCTAGCGCTTGTACTTTTTGTGGCCTCCTGTAAGCGAGAAAGCTCAAAAATCTTAGATGGCAAAAACGCCAAAATTTTAAGTGAATACATTACGGCCTATACGAGTGGTGTTATCTCTCGGAGTGATAATATCTTAATCAAACTGACGAATCCACAAGGAGTAGAAGAAGGCGAGGTCGCAGATGCGAGTATTTTTAAAATTTCTCCGTTCGTAAAAGGAGAGCTGGTTTGGCAAGATAGTAAAACCTTAGCCTTTGTACCCACAGATTTACTGCCACCCGGTAAAAAGTTTACGGGTACTTTAAAATTAAATAAGGTTTATAAAAATCTACCTAAAGATTTGTCGCGTCTTTCGATTGAGTTTTCTACGATTCCGATGCATACCTATATGACAATGCTCCCTCCAGTACTTAGTGAAAAAACAAAAACTTTTTCTGTTGAAGGTCGCATCATTGCATCGGATGAACTTGAGCAGGAGGAAGTGCTTCCCTTTTTTAAGGTAAAAGGAGTTAATGATCCAGAAGTAAAATGGAAGCATGAGGGGGATATACATATTTTTGCAATAAAAAATATCCCTAGAACGACAAAAGAAAAGGATATTCAAGTTTCCTGGAAAGGGGCCAAGATTAGTGAAGAAAAACTTGAAGCGACAGTCCAGATTCCAGTAACAGGTAAGATGAAAGTTTTACAAGTAAAATCAGATCAAGTATCTTCAAAGCCTTCATTTAAAGTGTTCTTTTCTGAATTGTTGGATAAAAAACAAAACTTTAATGGTATCGTCAGCATCAAGGGATATGATGGTAATATTACTTATTCAGTGGTAGGAAGTGTCTTGTCCGTTTATCCTAATAAAGAATTAATTGGTAATTATACAGTTGAGGTAAGCAAGGGGCTAAAAAGCTTGGATGGAGCAAAATTAGGGACAACTTTTACGCAGATATTGGAATTCGAAAAAAGAGAACCTCAGTTGCGTTTGGCGGGTAGAGGTGTTATCGCTCCTAGATCAGGCTCAAAAGTTTTCTTTCCATTTGAGGCCGTAGCATTGAAATATGTAAATGTCGAAGTATTTAAAATATTCAATAATAATGTGCTCCAATTTTTGCAAGTAAACGAACCTGATGGAAATACGGATTTGAATAGAGTGGGGCGTATTATTTACCAAAAGAAGATAGCACTACAATCTATTAACCCGAATGCAAATACTTCTATCTGGACGAGGTACGCATTGGATTTGTCAGCAATAGTGGATCAAGATCCAAGTGCCATCTATCAAGTACGTATTGCTTTTCAACCTGGCTATGCATCAGGAACGATGTGCGATGCTTTTGCGGATATCGAAGTAACTAATTTTTTGCCAGTTGAACAGCAAGAAAATGTAAAAAGTATCATGGGTGATTACTATGGCTACGATGGGCATTTTGATGGCTATGACTGGAGTAACCAAGACGAACCTTGCGCTAAAGAGTATTACAGAAATGAGCGTTTTATCCAAAGAAATGTGATTCTGTCCGACATGGGGATCATCGCAAAGACTGGAGACAAAAAAGAATTGTTCTTATCTATTTCAGATTTGAACTCTACCAAACCTATGGGCGGTGTGGATCTAGAATTTTTTGATTATCAACAGCAAAGTATCCTTTCGGGAAAAACGGATGCAGAGGGTGTCTTTCATTC
>JAJRQS010000096.1 GCA_024280135.1 Bacteroidota bacterium
GTATTGGAAAATAAGAAGGTGGATCGACCCAACAAGAAACACGGTAATATCCCTTTGTAGAAAGGTAAAGAATGCCCTTGTATAAAAAAAATCCCAATCACTAAAAGTGATTGGGATTTTTGATTATACGAAACAAGTATTACTTGCTTTTGAAATGTGCTTTTTCTCTAATTCTAGCTTTCTTACCCACTAGACCACGAATGTAGTATAGTTTAGATCTTCTCACTCTACCATGTTTTAGTACCACAATACTTTCAATAGTAGGCGCATTAAATGGGAAGACACGCTCGACACCTACACCATTTGACAATTTCCTTACGGTAAAAGTTTTGGTAGCACCTATTCCGTTAATTTGGATGACATCGCCTCTAAAAGTTTGAGAACGAATGGCTTTTCCGCCTTCCATTATCTTATAGGTAACATCTACACGATCTCCAGGACGGAAAGTCGGAAATTCTCTTGCGGTTTCGAGTTGTTCGTGTACGTAGTTTATCAATTCCATTTTTCTCTTCTTAAAAGGTCAATATTAGTTCAATCTTAGCCTTAAATCCTATCTTGGCACAATCGAAGTGCAAAGGTAAGGTTTTTTCTTAAATAGTTAAAGATTAATACAATTAATTTTTTCTATCGAATTAGTGTCGCAAATCCCCTGAAATGGAAGTCTTTGCCACGTGGATTGGTATACTTTACTTCATAGACGTAAACACCAGGTGGGGAAGGTTGCCCTGAGTTGTCCTTACGGCCATTCCAACCTTCTTCGATATCATCTGTGTTATAAATCCGCTCGCCCCATCTATTCCAAATAATCATCTCAAAGTTTTGGATACCATACGTATCACCTGTTCCTTTAAAAATATCATTTTTGTTGTCTTCGTTGGGTGTAAAGGCATTGGGCATGAAAAAGGTGATTTTGGGTACAAGGTCGATTATTTTAGAAACTTCATCAATACAACCACTTTCATGAACAACCCTCAAACTCACCAGATGCTTACCCGTATCTTGAAAGGCATAGCTCGGATTTACTTCTTGTGTAGTGGCTAGGCTATCAAAATTCCAAAACCAACGAACTGCGTCTATGGATTCATCTGCAAAATCTATAATCGGATTAAAACTTGTAATCGTCTCTGGAGAATACGAAAAAGCTGCTTTGGGACTAGGTAAAACTTGAATCCAATTCGGAAAAGTAGTTTCCTTTTCACAACCAATCGGGGAAATGATTTTCACACCAATCGAATATACACCAACCTCCTTAAAGGAATGTGTAGGGCTCACGACAGAGTCAGTTTCTCCATCTCCAAAATTCCATTCCAATGTATAGGTGGAATCAATAGGGCTAGATAGGTTATCAAAATAGATATCAGCAGGGATGCAGCCATTAAATGTACTAGGCGCAATGATAATGTCTGACGGCGCAGGTTGCCAAGTAATCATGACTGTCGTATCTCCTTTGCAGTTGTATTTGTCTTCCACTCTCAATGAAACGGGATAAATTCCAGGGTCCTTATATAAATATATGGGAGAAGAAGATTTGTCGGTATCGCCATTTCCATAATCCCATGTCCAATTGATGATATTACCAGCGCTAACGGACGCATCTGTAAACTGAACGGGCCCAGCAACACAAGTGTCATAGTCATACGTAAAATTCGCGGCTATCTCTCCATATACACTTAGATGAATCTTGACCGAATCCTTACAAGGTAAGCCTCTATTGACAATCATCTTTCCGATATATAAGCCTGTGTCAGGAAAGGTGATGATTGGATTTTTGTCCATAGATGTTATAATTTGACCAGAAGTAGATGTAAATTCCCAATAATAATTAGAAATATCCCCAGTACTTTCATTGATAAAACTCACATCACTTAGCCCGCAAGCCAATAGGGCGTATTCTTTAAAACCAATAACTGAATCCTTGTTGATTTCAGCCACCACATCTGGTTGGCAATCTGCTACATTAAACTGGAACTCTCTCCTAATCGTACTCAACAACTTTCCAGCACGAAACTCCTTAACACACACGGCTACCACGTATTGCCCTAATTGATGAGGAATACCTGTTATGACACCTGTGCTTGAATTAATACTTATTACGGGATCTCCACCCATAGGCTTAGTGGGACTATAGGTTGGTTGGATAAAGGAGGCAAGATTGTAGGGTGGGGCACATGCAGGTGTAGGCGTAACACCTGCGCATCCAGAGGCACCTGGACCACTTAAAATATTACCGCCCCCTTCTAAAGGACTGCAAAATGAATAGACCAATTGGTCTCCATCAATATCCGTAGCGGAATGATCATAATCAATAGGAAAATCATTACAGATTACGATGGGTGGTATTTCTTTGAAAGTCGGAGAGCTACTTTTTGCAATCATGGCTTCATTGGTCACTTCTATCGTATAAGTGGCTCCAATATCTCCTGGATTATTAATATTAGTGATGGTTTCATTTCTACAACATCGTTGATAACTGACATGAAATGAATTTCCTGTTATTTCTAAATCCTGCGTAAAGACATAATGGGCTTGTTCTACTTTTACATTTGGCGGATCCATACAAGGAAGTTCGGTTAAAGGAACCTGTCCTTTATTTGTAAGATTTTTAGCGTCCTGCAATATCAATAAATATTGACTGCCTACTTGCTCATAAATGGCAATTTGTGCTCCAAAATCAAAATCGGCACCCCCTCCACCTGCATCTCTAAAGACCGTTAAGGTAAATTCATATTTATTGGAGTTGGGTAGAGCGCCAGGTCCAATATACTTATAAGTCATGGATCCTCCGATGATGTGTTTAGCTTCGACTTGATTGAAGCTAATAATTAGCAAAAAAAGTAATGTTATATATCTCATGTTTAGTTTATAAGATTAAGTCAAAGGCTACCCCAAAAATAGCGAAAAAAAATGGAAGATGACGGGACGAAAGCACATTTGTCTCCGTTTTATCCCTAAAAGGCTGTTAAAAGACCTTATTTTTACCTTTAAAACCATTTTTTTACCTAAAATGCTGCCTGTAATGGATTATAATATGAACTTTGGCGAAACTTTTGTTTCATTACCCAAGTATATGCTCGAAAAAGACAATATTGAAGAAGTAGCGGATATTTTAATTGATGGTGGAGTGATCTGCTATCCAACGGATACCGTGTGGGGAATTGGCTGCGACGCAACGCGAGTCAATGCTATCCAACGTATTAAATCCATCAAAGGCCGAAAACACAAAAATGGGTTTATTATTTTGGTAGATTCCATCGAAAGATTAAAAAAATACGTCGAAGAATTGCATCCAAGGATAGAAACGCTTCTTGAGATGCATGTTAGACCCTTAACGATTATCTACCCTAAGGCAAAGAACCTACCTCAGGAGGTTTGTGGGGCTGATGGCTCTGTTGCTATTAGAATTGTAGATTGTGCTTTATGTCAAGATCTAATTGCGAAGATAGATGCACCTTTAGTTTCTACTTCAGCCAATCTTACAGGAGCTCCTTACCCTAAGATTTTTGGAGAGATTAGTTCTGAAATCATTGAACAAGTAGATTATGTGTCTAAAGAGAGACGCTGGGAAAAAACAGCTGCTCAGCCTTCAACGTTGGGTTTAGTGGATAATAAAGGCTTACTTAAATTTATTAGAGAGTAATCTATCGAGTTTTGCTCAGCTGTTCACTGAATGCTGCCTTGATTTTCAGTTTTTTAAATACTCATTCATAATTTTCTGAACAATTCTATTTTAACTGCATAACTGTCTGTTCTAGAAACATGGAATGACACGATCTACGACCTCATTCCAATAGCAAAAAAAAGGTAACTTTGTGCATTACTGGAATGTTCCCCTAAAGTGTATTTATGCAAAAAACTATCTTGCTCCTGTTGAGTTGTTTGTTTTTCAGTTCAATCTCTGCTCAACAACTAAAAGGCTCTGTTTTGGATGAACAAGGTGAGCCTCTACCTTTTGCTAGTATTTATGTAAAAAATACAAGTTTGGGTATATCGACCGATGTGAAAGGTCGGTATCGATTTGATTTAGATTCGGGTCAATACATCGTGGTATATAGCTACTTAGGCTTTTCTAGCATTGAAAAGGAAATCACCTTGACAAGTGGGGAAGTTTTAATTATTAATGTGGTATTATCCGTTGATGCGACAGAAATAGGAGAGGTGCAAGTGATTGCTGATTCAAGAAGTGCAGCTAAGGCAATCATGAAAAAAGCGCAAAAAAAGCGCAAGTCCTATTTAAAACAATTAGAGGCTTATCAGTGTAATACTTACGTAAAAATGACCTTGGATCGTAAGCTAATTAAACCCTCAGTGTCTGATACTTTGTTACTAGAAGAGGATGAGGAACTAAGTACCCGAAAAAATAAAAAAATAAAAAATAAAAATAAAAGAATTCAAAAAAATAGAGATGCTTTTTTTAGCAAAAACAACCTACAATTGATTGAAAAAGTATCGGATCTATACTTTGAATATCCCAATAGCTTTAAAGAAAACATTGTAGCTAATAATGACTACTCCGATAAGTACCACCCTCAAGTTTCTGTAAGTTTCACAAGTGGAGGAGGTGATATTATTCCCATTCAAGGAGACAATCGAGACCCACATTTGATCTACAAGGTGACCGATCCCGCATTCAATTTTTACAAAAATACCATTGATTTTTCATTGATTTGTTCAAAACCAATATTATCTCCCTTTGCTAGTACTGCAAATGTACATTATACATATGACTATAAAGGAGTCATTGAAGAGAATGGGCGTAAGGTGTTTAAAATCAAGGTGATACCCCGATTTAAAAGTAGTGCATTATTTAATGGTTATGTATTTATTGAGGACAGTACATATGCTATTAAATCGGTTGATTTGGAAATCAATAGGCAGGCAATGTTTGGCGCAAGCGATTTTAAAATTATACAAAATTACGAATTTATTGAGGGTAAATCGCTACCTGTTAGACGAGAGATAATTTACACTATAAAGGAAGGAAAGAATCATTTTATCGGCAATGTCAGTGTGCGCCACAAAGGATATAAAATAAATCCTGAGTTGCCAAAGCGGTTTTTTAACAGTCAAGTTAGGACGTATGCAACAGATGCATTTGAAAAGGATTCTACATTTTGGGTGAATGTTCGCCCTGTTACTTTTAAAGCAGAAGAACTTCGTTTTATTTCTCAATCTGACAGTATCAAAAAGCATCACGAATCACCTGCTTACAAGGATAAAATGGATTCTATTTATAACCATATTGGCATTTGGGATGTCGTGCTTTTTGGGTTCGGACACAGGGATCATACGAAGGGCTATTCCTTTCAGATTCTACCTGTTCTAGAGCAAATCGTGCCATTGGGTATTGGGGGATATCGACATAAATTTGGCGGAAGCTTTACAAAAGAGTTCCTCAATAATCAAAAATTGGAGATAGATGGATTTATTGATTATGGCTTTCAGAATGAAGATATAAAAGGTAGAGTAGGGGTGGGCTATACTTTCTTACCGAAAAAATTTATGCGTACCTTCATCAGGTTTGGAGATTATTATGAGCAGATTAATAACTACGAATCTTTAGCTGCGACTTTTAGCCGTTCTAATTATGTGAGAGCCAAATCCTACAGTATTGAACAAAGGCTGGAGGTCGTCAATGGATTATTTGGAGCGCTTACGCTAAAATATGCGCACCAAATCCCGATCACTGGACTCCAACTATCAGATTGGTCTAATGAATTATTTGGTGAAACCAATACGCCAAAAGACTTCAAACCTTATAAAAAGGCAGAGGTAAAATTAAAACTACAATATCGTCCATTTCAAAAATTTTACTTCTATGGACAGAAGAAAGTAATCGTTGGTTCAAACTGGCCAGAATTCTCTTTTGA
>JAJRQS010000097.1 GCA_024280135.1 Bacteroidota bacterium
AGTTGTAGCAATTAAAAAATCTTGCGGGCAGGTAGTCGGCATATCCCCAACGATGTCCACATTTTTGGTTTTTATATTACTTGTAGC
Organism: Bacteroidota bacterium; assembly: GCA_024280135.1. Taxonomy (GTDB): domain Bacteria; phylum Bacteroidota; class Bacteroidia; order Chitinophagales; family Saprospiraceae; genus HyVt-613. The sequence continues at coordinate 88 of JAJRQS010000097.1, forward strand.
ACCAATAGTCAATATGCCTACAGCACCCAGTGCATCCATATATTCGCACCATTGAGTAAGCCCTGGGTTATCTTCGGGATGAGCATTATCTTGACCAAAAGATTCATTTACGGCAACGATAAAAGCACCTTTGCTACCATTCGTTTCATTATATAATTTACGTTGGTCGATCAAGTAGTCAAAAGCAATAAAGTAAGTAGAAATATTACTTTTAATGAAAGTAATGGGCATTAATTTTACGTCCCAATTCACACCCGAAACGCCAAGTCCATTGTTTCCTTTTGCCCCAATAACACCAGTGATTTCTGTGCCATGCTGATTGTAGGAATGGCTATCATCAAGGGCGACAGCGTTCCATCCCGTATAATCATCAATATATCCATTGTTGTCATTATCAATCCCATCATTGGGGATTTCTTGATAATTATGCCATATATTTTCAATTAAATCGGGGTGGTTTAATGAAGTACCACTCTCCATAATGGCCACGACTATCGTATCTCCATGTGCGGTTACACCACCAGTGGAATATGCCCAAAATTCTTCTGCACCTATATTTTGCATCCCCCATTGTTGATTAAAACTAGGGTCATTTGGCGTGGTTCGATCGTTGACATCAATTTCATTCGGTGTTACCCAAATAATGCTTTTATCTTTTAATAATTGTCGTTCAACTTGCTCAAAAGTATGTTGGCTGTTGTATCCAAGAAGTGCTAAGTTAAAACGCTTAGAGATGGTTTTTTTGAATTGTATATGGGATACATCTTTAGCTTGCATTCTTTCCCCCCACGCTTGTATGTCCACGGTAGGCTGGAAGCGTACCACTATTTCCGTTAGGTCAGCTTGCGCAAAAATATACTGTGACAGAAGAATGAAGATAAATAAAATGGATAGAGCACGTTTCATGTTAGAGCTTTTGTGTTTTGTTATAACGTTAGGACTAACTATTCGTTTGATTCCTGAAAGGCGTTCAGCAAAAAATAGTATTTACCTCCAATAAACAAACCCAAGATCTTGCAATGCATGACCATTTTATAGAAGAGTGATGAATGATGACCAAGAAATAGGCTTATTTTTTCTTCCCTGTGACTTTTTTAGGAGACATCATAACCAACATTCTACGTCCTTCCATTTTTGGTAGTTCATCAGCCGACCCATAGTCTTCTAATTCTTTGATGAATCGTAGTAAGACCAACATACCTCTATCTTTAAAGACAATCGTACGACCTTTGAAGTGAACATACGCCTTTACTTTATTACCCTCTTCTAAAAACTTCTTAGCGTGGCGTAATTTGAAAGAAAAATCATGATCATCGATATTAGGCCCAAAACGGACTTCTTTTAATTCAGTCTTAGACGTTTTAGATTTTAATTCCTTTTCTCTTTTCTTCTTCTTGTAGAGAAATTTTTGATAATCAATGATACTACATACGGGAGGAGCTGCTTTAGGAGAAATCTCTACCAAGTCTAAATCTGCTTGTTCTGCCCATTTTTTAGCTCGTTGTGTATCATAAATGCCCGGTTCGATGGTTTCTCCGACGGCTTCGCTGATTACATTTAAGTTGTCTCCTACTAGGCGAATCTCAGGTACACGGATATTATCGTTGATCCTAAACTTAGGTCTTTGAGGTTTTGGTGCAGGTCTTCTTCTTTTGGCCAAATGTATTTGTATTTAATGACGAAGCAATTTGCTTCAATAATCTTGTAGAATACCTACAAGTAGTCGCAAAGATAACGAATTGCATAGAGAAAAAGAAAGTATTTTGCTTTTTCTCTGTTGTCGGGGTACTTGTAGGCGCTTTTTTAAAGAAAATGGTGGTGTCAGGAGGGTTTTTAATGCCATTGTTTTAGTTTTTTTTGAGATATGTAGTGTTTGTGCTACATTAAATCAATCTGGGCACAAGCCACACACACCCTAGTTATCCGAACAAAAAAAAAGACCAAGTCAATGACTTGGTCTTTTCTATTAAAGAGTTTTTATACTATTTTTTAGTCTTACTTTTAGTCTCTTTCTTTTTTTCTCCATATTCAATGACTAGATTATCTTTCTCTTTATTCATCACAGCGGTAAAATGACTACCTTCCGTTGGGTTATTATTAAGAATAAATTCAGCGAGCGGATCTTCAATGTATTTTTGAATAGCACGGTGCAAAGGACGTGCGCCATATTGCGGATCAAATCCTTTTTCGGCTACAAAAGTCTTGGCCTCTTCCGTTAATTCTAGTGAATAACCCATCTCCTCCAAACGGTCAAATAAGCCTTTAAGGGTAATATTAATGATCTTAAAGATGTCCTCTTGGTTTAGGCTATTGAAGACAATGATATCATCAATTCTATTCAGAAATTCAGGAGCAAATGTACGTTTCAAAGCCGTTTGAATGACGGATTTATTGTGCTCTTCTTTGGATGCTAATTTAGCTTTTGTTGCAAAACCCACTCCTTGCCCAAAATTCTTCAAATCACGAAGTCCAATGTTAGAGGTCATGATGATCAAAGTATTCTTGAAGTTTACTTTACGACCCAGTCCATCCGTCATGTGACCATCATCCAATATCTGCAATAATATATTGTAAACATCTGGATGGGCTTTTTCAATTTCATCCAAAAGGATAACAGAATAAGGCTTTCTTCTGACTTTCTCAGTCAATTGACCGCCTTCTTCAAAGCCCACATAACCTGGAGGGGCACCCACCAATCTGCTCACAGTGAACTTCTCCATATACTCACTCATGTCAATCCGAATCAACGCATCTTCAGAGTCGAACATCTGACGGGCCAATACCTTGGCAAGTTCAGTCTTTCCTACACCCGTAGGGCCCAAAAATATAAATGTCCCAATAGGTTTAGAAGGATCTTTTAAGCCCACTCTATTTCTCTGAATGGCTTTGGTTATTTTCGCAATGGCCTCATCTTGTCCAACTACGGCCGTACGTAAATTATCATCCATTTTGACAAGCTTCGCACTTTCTTTTTGCGCAACACGGTTGACGGGAATTCCTGTCATCATAGAAACGACTTCCGCTATTTTTTCTTCATCAACAGGGTAGCGTTTTGATTTTGATTCTTCCAGCCAATTCACTTTTGCCAAATCTAACTGACGAACCAACTGTGTTTCTTGGTCTCTTAAATCAGCAGCTTTTTCGTACTGTTGGCTTTTGACCGCAAGGTTTTTTTGCTCTTTTAATTCATCTAAGTTTGCTTCTAGCTCCTCTATATGCTTGGGTACATGGATATTCTTTAAATGTACTCTCGCACCCACTTCATCCATCACGTCGATTGCCTTGTCCGGTAAAAAACGATCTGAAATATATCTATCGCTTAATTTTACGCAAGCTTCAATGGCTTCTTGCGAATAGGTCACATTATGGAAGTCTTCGTATTTGTAGGCAATGTTCTGTAGGATGTGAATGGTTTCTTCCGGTGAAGGAGGATCTATGACGACTCTTTGAAAACGTCTTTCTAAAGCACCATCTTTTTCGATGTATTGACGGTATTCATCCAAAGTCGAAGCACCGATACATTGAAGCTCACCACGAGCCAAGGCAGGTTTTAAAATATTAGAAGCGTCTAAAGAGCCTGTTGCGCCTCCTGCACCGACCATGGTGTGGATCTCATCAATAAACAAAATAACATCCCTTGACTTTTCTAATTCAACCATGATGGCTTTAATACGCTCTTCAAATTGACCCCGATATTTTGTACCAGCAACCAAAGCAGCTAAATCCAACATGACAATACGCTTATTAAACAGCGTCCTGCTTACTTTTCTTTGTTTGATGCGAAGCGCCAAGCCTTCCACGATGGCCGTTTTACCTACACCTGGCTCTCCAATTAAGATTGGATTGTTCTTTTTTCGACGGCTAAGTATTTGAGAAACGCGTTCAATTTCGCTGTCTCTTCCAATAATAGGATCTAGTTTGTCATTTTCCGCAAGGTAAGTAATATCTCGACCAAAGTTGTCCAAAACAGGTGTTTTGGAGCGTGTTTCACCCTTTTTGGAATATTTATCGCCAAACTCTGCATCTCCACCTGCTCCCTCGAACGGCTCATCTGAACTAGAAGCTTCCGCAAAAAAGTCTGTTTCTCCAAAAGACTCTAATTCTTGCTTTACAAAATTCAATTCAGCCAAGAAAGACTCATAACTCAAACTATAGTCATGTAAAATGTCCGCTATTTTGTCTTCATTACGCAACAATGTTAACATGATGTGTTCTGGTAAAACCTTATCATTTTTCATGGATTTGGCTTCCAAATAAGTGATGCGCAAGACTTTTTCAGCTCTGCGATTTAGGGGTATCTTTCCGACAGAGAGACCCGCATATCCGCCTGAATTAAACTCAATCTCTTCTTCAATTCGGGAAGAAAGTGAGTCAATATCTATATCCATTATGTCTAAAACACGAGCAGCTAAGTTGTCAGACTCTTTGATAATGCCCAACAAAAAGTGTTCTGGCCCAATAAAATCCTGCCCAAGTCTCAATGCTTCATCTCTACTCTTTGCGATTACTTTTTTCGCCAAATTTGATAGGTTCCTGTCCATATATCGGTTCTTTTTATCCTTATTTCAAGGACAATATTAAGGATAATTAATAGATAAATCAAATATCAATTGTCCTAATATGAAGTTAATGTATTATTTGATTGTTTATGGCTATTAATACGAGTTTATTGTGGTGTTTGTTCTGTTTGATTGGGTAGAATTGGCAAAATGTCTTTGTGAAGTCAACAATTTTACTTTTGGGCACTGTAATGTGGCTAAAGCCATTTTTGTACTTCTTCTTTAATCGGTTAAAACCGACTAAAGGGGGCTGATACTTACAACTTTGCAGTCTGTTTAGCAGTGAAGTGCTAATTGCACATTATATACCCTTTAAAGTCCATCCATACTTTTTCATAAAGCGATCGATTTCAAAATTATAATGTTTCGACTTATGTTGTTGTTCTTTACAGGCAAATTTCTGTTTACATAACTTGTTTTTATTGACCTACTACTCAATTCTGAAAGCTACAGAAGCTACCCGCTTAGAAATCAGTCCATCAGACATCTGTTCTGTCAACACCATCTCTTTTCCTACTTTCGATTCAAATACATCTTGAATTGTATTCAATTTCCCAACAGGGACATTGTGGTTTAACAAACAATTATAAATAATATCAAAAGAACAAGATTTAAACCTACTCATAAGAAGTTGGTTTATTGCATCTCTATTCTGAACTCTTTGTTTATTAGTATTAAATCTTTTGTCTTGTGCCATTTCTGGGATTTCAAGACAATGACAAAGATTAACAAATTGCTTTTCGGTACCGACACCAATGACTATGTCAAACCCATCCTTCGTTGAAAAAATCGTTCCGTAAGGTACTATATTAGGATGTTCTACACCCATTCTTTTGGCAACATGACCTTCCATTAAATAATTTGAAGCTTGATTCACCAAAGAAGCAATGGCAGATTCCTCCAGAGAAGTTTCTACAAAACTTCCTTCTCCAGTTTGATGCTTTCGCAAAAGAGCAATTAGAATTCCTTCTTTTAATTGATGTGCAGCTAGTACATCAATGAGTGCTACCGGCATTTTGACAGGTCGTCCATTAGCTTCACCATTCATTGATAAAAATCCCGTTTCTGCTTGTAAAATAACATCAAAAGCGGGTTTGTCTGCATACTTATATCCATTTATCTGTCCATAAATCAAGGTCGGATTGATAGCTTTTAGGGAAGCATAGTCCATTCCTAATTTGGTTGCAGAACTTAACTTAAAATTAGCAATAACGATGTCTGCTTTTTTTACGAGCTCATAAATATAGGTTTGATCAACAGAGTCACTTAGATTCTTAAAATGCGTTTCTTTTTGCCAATTGACACTGCAATAATAAGCTGAATAGTTTCTATCTTTATCTTCCTTAGATAGTCTCCATCTCCTCGTCACATCTCCATGGGTAGTGGCATTTTCAATTTTAATTACTTTTGCTCCCAATTCTGAAAAAAATAATCCAACTGCTGGTCCAGCCAATACGCTTGCTAATTCTATGACCAATAAATCTTTAAAAATTAAATCTTTCATTTTTACAATTCTTGATTAAAAAAAGGCTTCATCTCTTCCGTAATCTGCATCCTCAGCTCTTTTAGTTTTGTGGCATAATTTTCCAATTGTTGCTCGCGCTCAGTTCGAGGAATCCAAGATTTTACTTTCTTGGGTTTTCCCTGCTCATCAACGGCCACAAAAACTATCACACAATGCGTTTTTTTTGTAAAATTGTCCTCTTCAAAGAATCTTGAATACACATCTACCGCTATGTGAATACTCGAATTTCCAGTTAACAAAACGGTTGCTTCAACTTTTATCACTTGCCCAATACTAATGGGTTGATAAAAACGAATACCTCCTACATAGACTGTTACACAATAGTTTTCTGCCCAGTTTCTAGCGCAAGTATAAGCCGTCTGGTCTATCCATTTCATGACAACTCCTCCATGTACCTTGCCTCCAAAGTTTACATCAGCAGGTTCACTGATAAATTGAAAAGTAATTTTGTGCTTCATCTTATAATTTTTCTCAAGGTACGATAATTAATTTGATGTATGCAATTCTTATCTCTGCTTGTGCATAACATATTGCATCGATTCAGTAAATAGTATAAATACCTAAAGTCTGGTATTGCTACAGATATGTAAGCTTGTATTAATAATGGATTTAGATAAGCAAAATATTCTTTTTATCCATACATCCCATCCACTCGCTTTTGAGTTAGAACCTTATAGAATTGAAAGAAAAAGATAAAGAAAGTGAGTACCCAAAAGAGCATGGCAACTCCAACGAGTTGAACATAGTATTGCATAAAGAAAATAGGTAAAACAACTCTAAATACAACAGCACCTATTAGCGAGTAAAAAATCCATCGTGTCGCGTGAATCTCTTCCATAATATTTCGTCCAGTATGTCCAAAACTAACCCTTGTCATCATTGCCAATGTAATCAAACCAATACCGCCTACCGTAAACAGGTGGGTCGTGAGAAGCGGCGAAAAAACACCCACATATTCTAGTGCTTTTAGTAGAAAAACAAAGGTTAAGAAGAAATAGGAAACATACAAAGACCAAATTAAATGTCTTGTCCAAATGCCTTTTTGATACCAGTCGTATAGTCGCAATAGGTTGAAAATCAATAAAGTAAGTGCAAGACCGAAAGCTAATTCTTGCTGTTTAAAAAATACTTCATTTATTGAAAATACTAAAAAGATGGGAATGAGTACCTTGTCTAAGAAGGCTCTATTCTTTATCGGTTTTTTTGGCCGCAAGGCACTATTAATAAAATTAGGAATGAGTCTTCGTGTAAAAATAAAAATCAAATTTAGTACTAAAAATAGGCTGAGATAGATCACTTGTCTAGGCATCATCGGAATCACTTGAAAGGCGCTTAGATAGTATAGAACATTAAGCAATAACAAGACGGATAAAATAATCCATACCGGCCATTGTTTGGTGAGCTTACGGCGCAGTATCGGTGCGGCAATAACAAGCACAAGTAAAAGCCCAAATACAATATCCCCAAAAGCTTGGAAGTAGGCAAGTGGAGTAGTGATTGGTGGAATTCGACCGGTTACCCAGAAGACAATTAACGCCAAAAGAAGTGGTCCATCTGCTGTTTGTTGGCGTGTCCAATTACGAACTGCAGTCAATAGAAAGCCAGCGATCACTGCTAAAGAATAGCCATAAATCATCTCATGCGCGTGCCACAAACTTCCTCCAGAATGTACAAAAGGAATAGACCATTGAAACAAATATATACCTCCCCAGAGCACCATGACAAAAATAGCATAAGCCGATGCTAATAAAAAGAAAGGGCGAAATCCTGTTTGTAAAAAAGGGTTGTCAGTCGTTTTTTTGAAGGGTTCGAGTCCGATGCTGAGCATATTACTAATATTTTTAGGTGACCATGTAGGCTAAAAAGAAGCCTAAAAGTATCGTACCCATTTTGAGGAGAGAGAATTGGTGGTGTGTGCCAGCATCGTTATCATTTTCAAAAAGAATTAAAGTTGAAATATGAAAAAATGCTCCAATTAAAATAGCTAAAAAGATGCGCATCACTGCTGGATCTGCTTGATATAAACTACCAAACCATGCTCCTAAGGGCGACATCAAAGCAAATAGTATGAGTATAGTAATTACTTTTATTTGACTTAAACCATTGGTAACCAATAGAATACTCAAAGCAAATGCAGCAGGTGCTTTATGGAGAATAATCGCCCAAAACAAGTTATCATGATGTGCCTGTTCATGAATGTGTACGCCTGCTATCGGCAAGCCTTCCAAAAATGCATGAAGGCTCAAGCCTATTAATACTTGATAGACATAGACCATATTATGGTCATGATTATGGGTGTGTATGTGTCCATGTTCGACTCCCTTGCTTAGGTATTCAAAACTAACCTGAAGTAAAAAACCAACCAGTAACCAGATCCCAATTTTTGGTGCAGCGTCTATATACAGGGTGGGCAGTAAACTCATTGCGGTAATACCTAAAATATAAGCACCCGTAAAACTCAAGGCAAAGGGAAGGAAATGCTTTCGGCTTGAACCAAAAAAAAGTCCTCCCAATCCTCCAAAGAAGACCACTCCTATTAAAGTCAAATATTGCCAAATCTCCATTGCTACTCCGCTATTCTATTTGAGAAAAAATCGTATATCCATGCCATCAACAAGGCATAACTGGTGCCGACCAAAGCACCGCCCAAAATATCCAGCGGATAATGCACGCCTACATATACTTGCGCAAAACTGATGGTAGAAGCCCAAAATAATAACAGTACTTTTACCCATCGGTATCGCTTAAAAATAGTGAATATTAAGAACACCGCAACAGCAAAATGGTTGGCGGCATGGGAAGAAGTAAAGCTATACCCACTTCCACAGTGCACTCGTACTTGAATATGCTCCAAATTTGAGATTTCATGACAAGGCCTAGGACGTTGTACGGTCTTTTTGATAAGCTCACTACTCGTTAAATCAGTCATTGCCACTGTAACCAATAATAGAAATAAAAAATACCACCTTTGTGCCTTTAGGTTCAGAATAGCATAGGATATCACGAAAAGATAAAGCGGTATCCAAACTAATTTTTCACGAAAAATAGGTAGTACATAGTCGAAAAAGCTATTGGCCCATTCAGAGTTGATGAGTTCAAAAAGATAGCGATCAAATTCTAGTAAGTTTCCCATAGTCCGTCCTTCGGACGTTTATTTGCACTTCGTGCGTTTATGTTGTCCTACGGACGTTATGTACGCTTTGCGCGTTTATGTGTCCTTCGGACGTTGCACGTACGATAAACGCGACCGCAGGTGCAAGCATCTATCTCAACAAAGTAACATCCCCTTTTACTAATTTAATACTACCATCTGGTGATTTTAAACGCATCGCAAAAGGATAAGCATCAGAAGGCATCTCTTTTTCTTTGAAAGTGCCATCCCAGCCTTTGAAAGGGCTAGTGCCTTCATAAATTAGCTGACCCCATCTGTTAAATACTTGTAGGCTTTCAAATTCATATCCCTCTATGATGACGGGTCTGAAAGTTTCATTGATGCCATCTCCATTAGGCGTAAATGCATTGGGTATTTCATACTTAATGGGTAAGACGACGATTTGAATATTAGGTGTATATTCACAACCTTCTGGTGTAATTAAGGTCGCCGTAATATTATCAATAGGGCCATCAGATGCATTTACAGAAAGGGTAGAACCACTGCCTCCCACTACATTTCCATTTTGTGTCCATTTGAAAACAGGGTTAGATAAACTAGGGCTAACAGAAGCTGAAATGTTGATGGTTTCACTTGCATAGACCGTATCGTTTTCGGCCGTTAGCAATACAGTATAATAAGGATAGACTGTAATGTCTTTCGAAGCCATTAATACACAGCCGTCTCCATAGGTGTATGTTACAGTATAAGTTGTTGGGACTGAAGGTTCAACGGTAATATTTTGACCATCAAGATTGCCCGGCGACCATGAATAAGTTCCAGTACCATTTGTTACTGCAGAAAGCAATATAGGGAATCCAGGACAAATGCCATCTGGGCTTTCTATCGTGACATTGTCATCTGCAACGTGAACGGTAATACTTTCAGTAGTAGTACAATCCCCATTAGATATTTCAACGGTGTAGGTATAAGTTTGAGTAGGCGTAACAGTCGGTTGGGCGTTAGTGGTTGCCGTGAAACTAGGGTCATCTGAAGTCCAAGAGTAAGTATAGGCAGGGTTGTTACTTTCGTTCAAAGTAATAGACTCTCCAGGACATAGATTATTATCTGCAGGGAACTGAATAGTCGGCGTGTCCTTAATAACTATGGTTGCCGTCTCAGAAGCAGGGCAATTTTGATTTTTGAGTTTTACCTCATAAGTGATGGTCGAATTTGGCGTCGCAATTGGATTGGGACATTCGGTACAAGATAAGCCTGACTCGGGTGACCATTCAAATTCATCACCATCTGGAGAAGTCGCATTTAATTGAACATCCTCGCCTCTACAGATAGTCATTTTATCCTGTGTAACGGTAATGTCTGCTGGCTTATCTACATTTAAGGTGATGGTTTCCATATCTATACAGACACCATTCTTTGTTGTCCGAGTATAGGTAATCGTATCTTGTGTAAGTACGACTAAATTAAAATTATTAGCATCAGAAAGCAGTCCTGACATAGGCGACCATTGATGGGTTATATTGGGATAATCCTCTAATTTATACCCTTGAGAGAATAAGGAAACAGTATCACCTGGGCAATACGGATCTTTAAATGGAACGGCTTGTAAGGGTAGGGTAGGCAGCGAATCAATCTGAATAAAAACGGAATCATGTAAAGCACATGCCCCTAAATCTAAGGTTGCGACGTACAATCCAGACGTCTTGGGTTTAGCGGTAACGATACTATCGGTAAGGCTGCTTAATGTTCCATTATTAGGAAGCCAAGATAATCCCATGCCATCGTTAGAATTTTGCGCAAGCAACTTAGTCGAGTCAGGAGCACAAAGAAAAACAGTATCAACATTGTTCATGCTGGGCAATTGTACAATATTCAATTTGGCTGGGAGTACTGTAACTAGGACAGTCTGTTGGGTAGTACAGTATCCATTTTCACTAGTAGAGGTTAATGTATATCCTGTTGTACCTACATTAGGAGTTGCAATGGGATCCGAAATGTCACTTTGGTCTAATGTGTTCGATGGATTCCATTGGTAAGTTGTAGTCGTAAATTGAATATCATTGGCTAATTTAACACTTTGACCCTGACAAATAGTGGTGTCTCCTATGAGGGTAGGTTCTGTAAATTCATCTACTTGAATGTTTACAGTATCTGAAGCTGTACATCCAAATTTTTCGATAGAAACGATATATTGGTTTGTGAAAAAGGGTGACACTTCTTGGTTCTGAAGGGTCGGATCATTAAAAGAAAAGAAAGGTGACCAATTATATACAGGGTCTGCAATAGTCGCATTCGCAGACAATTGTACCGTATCTCCTTGGCAGATTTCAGTGTCTGAAGCCGTGATGCTTACAGTTACATCCACTAATTCCAAATACACCGAATCTTTATCTTGACACGTTCCAGCAATACCTGTTACGACTACCCAACCGCTTGTAGTGGGGGTAGCATTTGGGTTAGAGGTGGAAGGATTATCAAGTATTTCGGAAGGAGACCATAAATAAAGGTTGGCGCCAGTGGCTTCTAGTTGTACGGTTGCAGTAGCACATACTTG
>JAJRQS010000098.1 GCA_024280135.1 Bacteroidota bacterium
ACTTGGTTGGCTCCACAAGGAGGGGTTGAATTTTTGAGTAATGAAAATACGGCGGTTGCATGCGGGTTGCATGAAGGTCCTAATCAATTTATCTGGGTGCTTAATAATGGAGGATGTGGTGATTGGAGTCGCGATACGGTGATCATTAATTATGAACCAACACCTTTGGCAAAAGAAGATTCTTTTCAGTTAGATTATGGTTTACCTTTTTTGATAGACGTGGTAGAAAACGATATTCTTTTTTCTAGTTATGCAATCGAGATACTACAAGTGCCGGAGCATAGTAAAATCCTTCACGTGAACAAAAATGGTAAAATCGAAATTCAACCCAACCAAGATTTTATAGGGGTGGATGAGTTTGTTTATCGAGTTTGTAACCCAACCTGTGATGCTTGTACAGAAGCTAAGGTGATTTTGAGCGTAGGCGAGTATGCTAATTGTCAAGTTCCAACTATTTTTACACCGGACAAAGATGGCATCAATGATTATTTAATTGTACCTTGTCTGCTATCCAATGAATATGAAAATGCAACCTTGTCTATTTTTAATAGATGGGGGGATGAAGTGTATCATTCGAATCATTACCAAAGTGATTGGGATGGTACTTATCAGGGGAAGGCCTTGCGTATAGGAACTTATTTTTTTACTTTTGATTTAGGAGACGGATCGCCTATTCAAAAGGGTTTTTTGGAAATTCAATATTAAATAGATGCATAATAGGTTGTGGATAATACTAGTTGGTTTTCTTTTTTGCGCAAGCATTAGCTATGCCCAGCAAGAGGAGCAATACACGCTATTCATGCTCAATAAATTAAGTTACAATCCAGCTTATGCGGGCGTGGATGCCCCTTTCACATTGAATGCGACCATCAGACAGCAATGGTTAGGGCTTGAGGGAGCACCCGCAACTCAAAAAATAAGTAGCGATTTTACGCTTTTTCATGAAAGGGTCGGGTTGGGTTTTACGCTCCTTCGGAATACGATTGGCATTAATCAAAAAGTAGTTTTCACTGGAAACTATGCTTATCGTTTTCAAATTAAAGATGGCTACTTTGGCGTTGGCCTGAATGCAAGTGTCAAATATACCGACAAAAATTTTAGAGATAAAAGATTACATAGTGCAACAGAACTATCCATGGATTCGAGTATTCCAATGGGATTAGAAACACAATTTTCTCCAAATTTCGGTATTGGTTTTTATTACCAAACAAACCGATTCTATGGTGGGGCCTCCTTACCCAATATGATGAACACCCAAAAAGTTAAAATTGCCGACGAGCCCATTGCCATTGAAAAGCCCCATTTTTATTTAATGACGGGTTACATCTTTAAGCTAAATGAATTTATCACGTTAAATCCACAGACCTTATTAAAAATTGCGGTTGACGCCCCCTTTGATGCAGATGTGAATTTGATGACCACTTTTGATGATAAATTGAAAGTCGGTTTGGGTTATCGCTTGGGAGGCGATCTAGACAAGGGTTATGGAGAGTCGATTGACATCATGGTCGGAATTCCTATTGCAAAGACTTTATTCTTTGGCGTAGCTTATGACATGACGCTTTCTGAATTGAGAAAATATAGCAATGGTAGCATAGAAGGCATCATTCAATATCGTATGGAAAAGGTCAGTCCTGTCACTTCTATTAGCCCTCGATTCTTTTAATGGTCTGTCTTTTCTAATGGTTGATGGCTTATCATCTTCAAATTATTCAAAGCCGAAACCCATATCAAGGTGCGCCCATATTTCTTTTGTATTAAAAATAGCTTAAACGCTTTAGGATTGGTGACTTTTATACTTTTTTGGATATCTTTACGGACGGACTCCTTTGGCACAAGCAAAATAACGAACGAAAAGCATTATTAATGACTTTTATAAATGAACCTACAAATGAAATTTAATTCAGACAATGTTCTAAGTGTTACGGCATTTATCATAAGTGTTGCTACTGTAATTGCGCTTATATACCAGTCTAACCTGGTGAGAGAACAGAATGAAATGATGCAAAAAGAACAATATGCATCCGTAATGCCCTATCTCTCAATGGGTTTTTTGGGGTCAGATGATGATAGTAGTTTTGAATTGTTTCTAAAAAATGACGGGGTGGGTCCTGCTTTTATAAAGGAAGTTAACATTAAATATCAAGACAGTCTATATCAGATGTCCATAATACAATTCTATACTGAAATTCTTAAAGTTGAAAACAAAAATAATGTAAGAATGGTGCGTAGTGACATTGGAGAAAATACCGTTTTACCTGCAAATAAAAAGATTCCTCTGTTAACTTTTTATACAGGGCAGAATGAAGCTACTGATTTACTGGGGGCCTTTGCTACTCTGGAAGCATCTATTGAAATTGTTTATGCATCTATTTATGACCAAAAATGGAAAATGAATAATATGATGGACGTACATATACCCATTGAGTAAAATAGAAATTGCTGGAGGCTGGGAATTGTTTATTCATTATCGTTCGCATAAGATTTAGATAAAGGTTGGAGATTCCTAGTGCTTGCTAAAGTAAAAAGATTTAAGCGATTTTAGACAATAAACCCCAGAAAAAAGCCTTAGATTCGCACATCAAAATTATAAGTATGCGTTGGTTTTTAGTGCTTTTCTCGTCTTTGTTCTTGCTTGCTGGCTGTGCGAAAATCACAGCTTTGGAAGGAGGAGATAAAGACACACAGCCACCCAGAATGGATACTTTGCACTCTACTCCTTTACTGCAAACCAACTTTCGCCCCAAAAGCATTCAGGTCGCTTTTGACGAATGGGTCAAACTTAATGATGTTTTCAAAAACGTATTAGTTTCTCCGCCCCTCAAAAAACGTCCAAAAATCACTTTAAAAAAGAAAACAGTTCTTTTTGAGTTTGACGAAGAGGAGTTGTTGAGAGATAGCACAACCTACACCATTAACTTTGGCGCTGCAATCGCCGATATCACCGAAAATAATGCAGCCACAGGGTTGACTTATGTCTTTTCTACTGGACCAGATATTGATTCGCTTGCTGTTGAAGGGAAAGCAATAGATGCTTTTACGAAGGCTCCTTTGGAAGGTGTAAACATCATGCTTTACGATGTCTTGGAGGATTCAATTGTCTATAAGGAAAAACCCTATTATCTAGCCATTACGAATAAGGCGGGTACTTTTAAAATTAATAATATTAAACCGGGTACTTATAAAGCCTTTGCGCTGAAAGACGGCGATTTTGATTATAAGTTTAGTCAATTTGATGAGCCGATGGGGTTCTTAGATGAAGCTATCGCCGTGAATGATTCGACACCGAAATTGACTTTCTTACTCTCTAAAGAAAAAGCACCCATTAAATTGAAAGGGAAAGATTTTCAAGCCGATGGCATCTTGTCTCTAGTGTTCAACGAAACACCCCAAAAGCCCTCCTTTACGCCTATAAATATAGATAATTTTCATTTTTTTCCGCAAGGAGACTCCGTTAAAATTTGGTACACGGGGATGGATACTTCTTCCCAATTAATCGTGCGAGTAGAAGGGGAAATAATAGATACGGTAGCCTTGCGTCCAAAATCAAAACGAACCCAAATCTCTAAAGTAGAATTAAAAATAGCTAGCTCTGTCCCGGGTAGTGCTCACCCCAAAAGGCCGTTAGAATTAAAAATGAATGTGCCGATTGGAAGCTGGAATGATACTTTAATTGTTTTGTCGGAAGACAGTCTGCAACGGGCATTACCTTTGGGAATTTCCATAAAAAAAGAAGATCCGACCGTTTTAGTGCTCGATTATCCTTGGGCCGAATCTGTGACCTATGAATTGAATATTTTGCCAAAAGGCATAACGGGATTTAATGGGCAAGATTTTAAAGATACGATTTCGCAAAAGCTAAGCGTTATTCCAATTGAGAAACTTGGGAATATTATGTTGACGATTATTCCGCCAGATTCCACACAGCAATATGTCATCAGGCTTTTGCAAAAAAAGAAAGAAATTCGCAAGAAGATACTATTACCCAACGAGCGAAAAATCATTTGGAATTTAATGCCCCCAGGAGATTATACGGTAGAGTTGGTAGAAGATAAAAACAAAAATGGGCTTTGGGATGGAGGTAATTACCTAAAACGTCAACAACCAGAGCAAGTATTCGTTAAGACATTAGATAAGTTGCGAGCCAACTGGGACTTGGAAGTAGCATGGCGCCCAAGCGGATCTATTACACCGCCCACAAAAACAAGTGACAAATGAAGCTAAGAGCCGATAGTTTAAAAAAGATATATGGTCGTAGAGAGGTCGTCAAAGGAATTTCTTTAGAGGTCAATCAAGGCGAAATCGTGGGGCTGTTGGGGCCAAATGGTGCGGGCAAAACGACTAGTTTTTACATGATAGTCGGGTTCATCAAACCAAACTTTGGAAACGTGTATTTGGATGATGAAGAGATCACAGACTTAGCGATGTATAAGCGTGCACAAAGAGGAATTGGCTATTTGCCGCAAGAGGCGTCTGTCTTTCGGAAACTGTCCGTGGAAGATAATATCAAGTCTATCCTTGAGTTTACGGATTTGTCAAAAGCAGAGCAAAAAGAAAAACTAGAAAGTCTAATTGATGAATTTGGGCTCGAAAAAGTAAGAAAAAGTAAAGGGGACACCCTATCTGGTGGAGAGCGTCGTCGGACAGAAATAGCTCGTGCATTGGCGACCTCGCCTAAGTTTATTTTATTGGATGAACCGTTTGCGGGTATTGACCCGATAGCCGTTGAAGATATCCAATACATCGTGGCAAAACTACGAACCAAAAATATTGGTATTCTCATCACGGACCACAATGTACAAGAAACACTTTCGATTACGGACAGAGCTTATTTGATGTTTGAAGGTGAAATTTTACGGACGGGTACTTCAGAAGAATTAGCGGCTGATGAGCTAGTGCGAAAGCTGTATTTAGGTGATCAGTTTGAGCTAAAACGAAAAATAATAGACTTAGATAAAGAACGATAGATGCGTTGGATAATTATCATTTTGTTGGGGGCTAGTTTAATGAGTTGTACGGATCAAAAGAACTATTCTAAAGATTATAAGACTCGAAAAATAGTAGATTCCCTTTTCAAAAAGGAATCTATTGAATTAAATAAGACCCTCGCCGATCAATGCAGTATCCGAACAGTGAAATTGTTGGATAACTTGGTGGATTCTATTTTGGTTGTCCGACGATTGGAGGTTGAGGATATTTTACGAAGAGAAACTTTAGAAAATGCGGAATAGAAATCTATTGATACTTGTTGCGATGGTCGTATTTTCGGCTTGCGCAAAAAAAGTAGAAACCCAAGAGGCGTATATTCAAAAATCACTAGCAGAAAAAATAGCTAAGCACAAAGAGAAGGAAGCTGAAAAATGCACCAAAAAACTATATAACCAAGCAGCAGAAATAGCAGATTCTATCCTACTCATAGACGCACTCAAACTAGATTCCCTTCAGGATAAACTCCCAATCGTCCCGCCTAAGCCTGGATTTATAGAACCTAAGCCGAGTGGCGATAGTTTGGCTATCGAGCCTTTCCTAGATACTATTTAATGATTTAAGTTTTTACTTACGCCCAAAATCAGCAGGAATTTCTCCCCATACAGGAGTGTCCCACTTTAGGATGGGGTTTTTATAGGAGTTGTTGTCCAGCCAATATAATGCCCGTTCGACTAAATCGAAGATCGGCTTATTACGTGGTGTTCGCTCCAAGTTTGATTTTATTTTTTTCTTTCGGACCCAGCTCATGGCTGTAATCGAATCAGAATAGATGGGTAATGTATGGTGACCTTGCTTCTTGAGTAAGGCAAGTGCATGAACCAAAGCAAGGAATTCACCAATATTATTATTACCATCAGGAAAGGGCCCTTTACGAAAAATCTCTTTTCGACTATCGGTCAAAACACCTCGATATTCCATGATGCCGGGGTTGCCCAATGACGAAGCATCAACGGATAAACTATTTTTAATAATACTTTTGTGATTGGGCGTTGAGGACTTAACGTTTTTGCCTTTCTTGCCGATGTGTTTCCAGGGATTGTCTTTGAAAGCGGACTCTGCGGCAGCTAGTGTCGGAAAGGATTTATATTGAGCACCTTCAAAACCAAAAATATTGGCTTTGCATTCGTTCCAATCGGTATAGACTCCAGGCTTTGCACCCACCCAAACCACATAGTATTTTTTCTTCTTAGCCACCAAAATAAGTTTTGCCTACATCTTAGAGATAGTTCTCAGGGACAAAGTTTAGGAATTATATTTAATTGAAAGGAAATTTCGGACTGTTTCTGAAAAAAAAGCGTTCTTTGAATTATGATAGATACACATACACACCTTTATTCAAAGCAATTTGATGAAGATCGAGACTTGATGATAGCACGAGCAAAAGAAGCTGGAGTTGAAAAAGTCTTTTTGCCAAACGTTGATAGTAGCACGATAGCAGGAATGCTTCAATTGGAAAAGGACTACCCCGGGTATTGCTACCCGATGATGGGACTGCACCCAACCAGTGTGAAAGAAGATTTTGAGCAAGAATTGGCAATCGTCAAAAAACATCTTTTTGAACGACCCTTCGTGGCCGTAGGAGAAATAGGTGTTGACCTGTATTGGGATAAGACCTACAAAGCACAACAGATAGAAGCTTTTTTGGCGCAAGCAAAATGGGCAATAGAACTAAATATACCTATCGTCATTCATGCAAGGGACTCATTAGATGTCTTGATAGACCTAGTAAGAAGTATCAAGGAGGAACGATTGAGGGGTATTTTCCATTGTTTTACAGGAAATGCACGTCAGGCTGAGGAAATAGTTGATTTGGGTTTTCTTTTAGGAGTCGGAGGCGTGTATACTTTTAAGAATTCAAACTTGAAGGAGGAAATAAAAGGAATTTCTTTGGAACACTTGGTTTTAGAGACAGATGCTCCTTATTTGACGCCGACCCCCTTTCGGGGAAAAAGAAATGAAAGCAGTTATGTAAGCTATGTATTAGAGCATTTGGCAGAAAATAGGGGGCTTACGCCAAACGAGGTAGATCTTATCACAACAGCCACTGCAAAAGCCTTATTTCTGGGAGAATAAGGCTAAAACGAAGAAAAAAAGATGTTTTATTAGGAAAAATAGTTTTGAATTCGGAAAATTATAATACTTTAGCGTCTGACTATGGAAACAATGTGCGTTTCTGGTACTTTTGTTCTAGAAATAAATCGCTGTGAGTGGACGACTTTCAGATTGGAAGTTGTTGATTTTCAATAAATTGGAGAGTTGTCCGAGTGGCTTAAGGAGCACGCTTGGAAAGCGTGTGTACGCCAAAAGTGTACCAAGGGTTCGAATCCCTTACTCTCCGCCATTGAAAATTTCATGAGAAAAATCATCTTTAAAATGTTAAACCTTTGACTATGCGTAAATTAGTTGCTCTAATTTTTGTTTTTGGACTGACCATCTATTTTGGTCATGATTTGTTGGCTCAAGGAGCTGATGCTGTTGTGGAGGAAGCGAAAGGCTTCCAATTAGTAAAAAAATATTTCATCGACGGTGGATGGCAGTTTATGTCGTTTGTACTTGCGGCACTTATTTTGGGTCTAGCTTTTTCTATTGAAAGAATTATTACCTTGAATATTGCTACGGCAAACACAGACAAACTGATGTCTAATGTAGATGACCATTTAAAATCAGGTGACATATCTGGTGCGATGGAAGTTTGTAAATCAACGCCTGGCCCAACTGCAAGCGTCCTTTATGAAGGATTGCGTAATGTGAAGAATGGCCCTGACGCTGTTGAAAAAGCAATTATTTCATACGGTAGCGTACAAATGGGACTTTTAGAAAAAGGCTTGATTTGGATTGCCCTGTTTATCGCTTTGGCTCCTATGTTAGGATTTATGGGAACGGTAATCGGTATGATAGGTGCATTTGATAGTATCGAAGCTTCAGGAGATTTATCTCCTACAGTAGTAGCAAAAGATATTAAGGTTGCACTTTTGACAACTGTATTTGGTTTGGTTGTAGCGATTATCTTACAGATCTTTTACAACTACATCGTATCTAAAATTGATTCGATTACCCAGAAGATGGAAGAATCATCATTTGGATTAGTGGATTTATTGGCTAGTTACAATATCTTCAATAGAGACTAATCCCTATTTTTGAACATTTTGAAGAAGTAGAGCGATCTACTTGGACAAAGTAAAACAAATAATTATGTATGATTTTTTGATGAAAAAAGGACAAATGATTGCCTTCCTTGTAGGGGGAGCATTTGTTGTCATCCACCTTGTTTTAAGTGCAGGTGGAGGTGATAATCCAGGCTATGCAACTACAGCATATAATTTTGGATTGTATGCGGGTATTGTATTAGCAATAGTGGCTGCGGTTATGATGGTGGTTGGAATCGCTAAGTATTTCATGGAAAACCCAAGACAGATAAAGGTAATGCTTGGTTTTATTGCCTTGTTTGCAGTTTTAGGTGCGTTGATTATGATGGCATCTGGAGACATTCCCGCTTCATTGCAGAATGCAGCAGCAGACAAGGGAGTGACTAGCGGTATTTATAAATATGTCAACGGTTCCGTTAATGGAACCATCATCCTTTTGGTTGTCGCCTTTTTGGGGCTGATAGTATCAGAGGTTCTTTCATTATTTAAATAAATAGCATCATGGGAAGAAGAATGGATAGTGAAATCGATGCGAGTTCAATGGCTGACATCGCTTTCCTTTTGCTTGTTTTTTTCTTGGTGACAACAACCATGAATCCTGATACAGGAATCACAGTAAAGTTGCCGCCTTGGTCGGAAGACGATGCAGAAGAAGTAAAGCTTAATAAGCGAAATGTATTTGCCGTTTTGGTGAATGCGAATAATGACCTTTTGGTAAGAGGAGAACCCGAACAAGTTGCAGACTTACGGGCTCGTGCAAAAGAGTTTATTTCGAATCCGAATAAAAGAGCTGATTTGGCTGAAAAGCCTACGAAAGCAATTGTTTCATTAAAAAATGATAGGGGTACGAAGTATTCAACCTATATTATGGTCTATAATGAATTGAAAGCAGCTTATCGGGAACTTTGGGATGAGGAAAGTAATAATCTTTTTGGAGAACCGTACAGTGATGATTTGACAAATGCTCAGAAGCGCCAAGTTCGTGCCAAGTACCCGTTTGTACTTTCAGAAGCGGAACCGACTGCCTACGGGGAGGAGGAGAAATAATTGTTTAACTTTTGAAATAAAATTATATGACAAAGTTTAAGAAAAATCAAGAGAAGGCAAAACCGAAAATTTCGACTGCTTCTTTACCAGATATCGTTTTTATGTTGTTGTTTTTCTTTATGGTTTCAACCAAGATGCGGGATGCCTCTGTAATGGTTGAAAATAAAGTACCTAAAGCAACTGAATTAGTTAAACTGGAGCACAAGAATTTGGTGAATACCATCCATATAGGGAAACCTTTAAAGAAGTATGCGACTCTTTATGGTACGGCTCCTAGAATACAACTTGGGGATAAATTTGCAACGGGTGTTGAGGAGATTGGATTCTTTATCAGAACTTTTGCTGCAAAGATTCCAGAAAAACAACGCCCAGCAATTTTTACTTCCTTAAAAGTGGATAGTGATGTGACGATGGGTATCGTATCTGATGTGAAAACGGAATTAAGAAAAGCAGGGCAATTGAAACTGAATTATTCAGCAATGCCTAGACCTCAGGTAGCAAATTAATTCTTTTGATTTGA
>JAJRQS010000099.1 GCA_024280135.1 Bacteroidota bacterium
ATAATGCATATCCTCTTCAATATCAATCCATTCTCCAAATTGTGCTCCATCTTCAGAAAAACGAATTGCAAAATGGTCTAGCAATCCCTCGTCTTCACTATCATATCTTAAGACAGCCGTCAAAAAAGGTTTTACATCTTGCAAAGGTACAGGTATCACTTTTGAAATAATTCGACCCTCTAGTTGTGCATTCATATTAAAATCACTCACTAGATCAAAGTTATAATGGCTATTCTTGAAATAATCCTGCGCCTGAAGATTAAAACAGCCAAGAAAAAGGACGAAAAAGGTTAATAAAAATCGCATAACTAGAGGGGTTTTAACAAAAAAAGCAATTCAGCTACAAGATACAAATAAGTCTGATAATTATGAACAATTACCCCATTTATCAGTTTGGCTGAGTATAAAAATAAACTAAACAGATGAAGAACACCATTAAAATTGAGATAGAACTGAACGAGAATAAAATCCCAAAAAACATCAAATGGCTGGGGTCAGACGGCAAAGAACAAGATGCGAAAGGAATGTTATTGAGTTTTTTGGATAGAAATAGTAAAGACACGATGAAGTTGGATCTTTGGACAGAAGATTTACAAGTTGGAGAAATGGATCAATTGATTTATTTCACCCTTCGTTCTTTGGCAGACACCTACATTAGTGCTACTGGCAATAAGGAGCTAGCCGAACAGATGCAGCAATTTGCACAACATTTTGGGCTGGCTACAGAGATTTTGAATCCAGAATCTTTAAATTAAACTGATTTGCGCAAGCTCAAGACCTTTGAACTAGATAGGCTGACGCCAACGGCGTTTAAGTCCATTCCTAAGACACCCATTGTACTCATCATGGACAATGTCCGATCTGGTTTGAATGTCGGTTCTGCTTTTCGGACGGCAGATGCTTTTGCACTGCAATCCATCTTGCTTTGTGGTATTACTGCACGCCCTCCGCACAAAGAGATATTAAAAACAGCAATAGGCGCGTCTGCAACTGTCGATTGGCAGTATTTTGAAAAGGTAGAAGAGGCTGTCGCTCAATGCAAAGACTTAGGGATGTCCATTTATGCAGTTGAGCAAACAAACAATAGTACCCCATTGGATGATTTTTCCCTTTCGGAAAATAAAAATGGATACGCCTTGATTTTTGGAAACGAAGTGAATGGCGTATCAGACATCATTCTTCCGGAGATAGATGCCTCCATTGAAATTCGACAATTTGGTACTAAGCACTCTTTAAATGTGTCCGTTAGTTTAGGTATTTTGGTTTGGGAATTTTGGCGCAAGCTTCAAAGCCTAACGCATTAATATTAAAAATGAAAAATTCCTTCCTAAACCTAATCAATCAAAGTTTTGCTTTTCCTGGAAAGGGGTTTGACCTAAAAGCGAATAGTCTAACTTTTCAGGGTATAGACATTGCTCAATTAATCGAAAAACATGGTACTCCTTTTCGATTAGTCTATTTGCCCAAGATTGGATCGCAAATAGAAAAGGCCAAAAATCTTTTCAACAAAGCCATTCAAGCCTTAGATTATCGAGGCAATTATCATTATGCCTATTGTACAAAATGCAACCACTTCTACCCTATTGTTGCTGAAGCATTAAAGAATGATGCGCATTTGGAAACCTCTTCACCTTTTGATATTGACTTGATAATCAATCTTTTATCCAAAGGCAAAATTGATTTGAGCCGTACTATTTTACACAATGGCTACAAAACAGAAGCCTATCTAAAACAAATACTTCGATTGCAAGAACTTGGGTTTTCTAATTCTATTATCATCCTAGATAGCAAGCAGGAACTTACAAAAATATTAAAATTAAACCCACCAAAAAGGATTACCATTGGTCTTCGAATGGCAACTGCCCAAGAATCTAAATCACCCTTTCACACCTCCCGACTGGGTATTCCTCCCAATGAAATATTAGATTTTTTCCGAAAGGAGATCAAAGGTAACACTTCCGTATCCCTCAAGATGTTACACTTTTTTATGGATTCAGGTATTATCGACAATGCCTTTTATTGGGGTGAATTTCAAAAAGCATTGGGTCTATATTCAAAAATAAAAAAAGAATACCAACCACTCAATTGTTTTAACATTGGCGGTGGATTTCCAATTGCCAATCGATTAGATTCTGACTTCGGTTATGAATCCATTATCTTTAAAATGGTGCAAAGAATTAAAATTACTTGTCTTTCAGAAATGATTTCAGAACCAGACATTTATTCTGAATTTGGCAAATATACGGTGGGTGAATCTTCAGCTGTTATTTTTCAAGTATTAGAAACCAAGCAGCAAAACGATTCTGAAAAGTGGTACATCATCGACAATAGCCTATTGAACACGATTCCAGATGCTTGGGCAATCAAAGAAAGATTTATCCTCTTCCCAATCAATAAATGGCAACAAGATTACGAACGTGTTAGCATCGGTGGCATCAGTTGCGATCATACTGATTACTATAACTCCGAAGACATGAACCAAGAGGTTCTGCTACCGATTACCCAATCTAGCGACCCCGAACCACTTTACTTGGGGTTCTTCCATACAGGTGCCTATCAAGATGCTATCAGCGGTTATGGGGGCATCAAGCACTGCCTTGTTCCTAGCCCTAAGCAAATTGTGGTAGAAATGGATGAAACCGGTAAGATGGTGGACTGGGTCTTTAGAGGAGAGGTTGGTGGTGAGGATGTATTAGATACGTTAGGGTATCTTTGAGGAGTCGGTTTTAAGTGTTAGGGTTTTAAGGAAAAAAAAATTCGTGCATTCGTGGCAAACACCTAATGCAACAAAAAAAAACAGCAAAAAGACCTTCGTCCTTCTGCTGCCGTAAAATAAACCCCCCAAATTATTCTTATCTAGCTGTTTAGACTAGCTATTCTTCATGTCTTACAGTATAGAGGTTTGCAAATCCTATGCCATTAAACTATTGAATATCAATCGCTTATAATATTACAGCGTTTTAGGTTATATAACTCCTTGAGGGTGTATCGGGATGTAAAAAAGAAAAATGTGTTTAGCCACAAATATGGTTATAAGAACTATTGGCTGTTCCTGCAATAGCAAAAGCAAAGTAATCAGACGCACAAATTCTAAGAAATTATCTTACCTTTGAACCCATAATGACAAGTCGTTTCAGTACAATTCTATTCTGTATTATAGCCTTTGCAATCGTTTGGTTCAGTCGAGCACATTTTTTCTTTTGGGACAACGTTCAGTTGACTTCCATGCATGCCCACTGGTTTTATGAGCAAGGTTATGCAAGCTTCTTTTTACCTATGAATTTTGACAGTGGGCATCCTCCTTTTTGGGGAATGTATCATGCTGGAATGTGGTTGGTTTTTGGAAAGTCATTAGTGGTAAGCCATTTGTCTATGTGGCCGTTTATTTTTGGCAGTCTGTATTATGCACAGCAAATCGGGCGGACGTTAGGCCACCCACATTATGGTTGGTTATTTGGCTTATTTCTTATTGCGGATCCTGTTTTTTTGGCGCAAGCAAGTCTAGTCAGCCCAGATGTCGCTTTGAGTTGCTTTTTTCTAATGGTTTTATATGGTATTCTGAGCAAACCTACACGTGGCTGGGTTACAGTATTGGGTGCCATTGGATTATCGATGATTAGTTTGCGGGGGATGATGACTTTGGCTGGTTTAGGGGTATTCTTGCTCTTACAAAATGGCCTTAGAGAAGGCTTTCGCAAAATACGTTATTTGGTTCCTGGAATTGTCATTGGATTTGGTTTTTTACTGGCACATTCTTTTCACACAAAATGGGTGGGTTATCATGAAGATTCTCCTTGGGCAGAATCCTTTCAGTTGGTTGGTATTAAAGGATTCTTTAAAAAT
>JAJRQS010000100.1 GCA_024280135.1 Bacteroidota bacterium
CTTTTTCATCAAAAGTGGCCTCACCCTCTTTTAAGACATCTACAAAATTTGAAAATCTTTGATTCAGGATTTCTACTTCGGTTTTTTTTACTGTACTACCATCGATCAACTCTTCAGTTTCCTCAGCACAGCCAACAAAAAGCAGGCTAAATACTACAAGGAGAATGAATGCTTGAATGCTTGAATGCTTGAATGCTTCATTTTTTAAAAATTTAAAGGTTTAGAAAAAATACGTAGAGTAGGTTATCGACTCTATTTTATACAAAGTTACAATAATTTACAAACTTCTATAATTATTATCATAAAAATTCATAAATTTCACAATCCCCTAGTTCTCCTAGTACAGATTCAACACTTCTTTTTTTACTTAAAAGATGCCTGAAGTCCTAGGTAAATATGGACTTCCATCCATATACTACATAGGCTCTACCACGAATGTACGAATTAGATTTTCTACGTACACAATGGACTTTCTTGGACTATTATTTAGGTTCAATCTTATAAATTTTATAATCTCCTATTTCGCCTATTACGGTTCCTATTCCTTTTTTACTCAAAAGATGCGTAATACCTATACTATCCAGTTCTTCTCCAAAATTTATAATCAACACCCCATTTAAACGAGGAATCGACTCTGATTCTGTGGCACTATTGACATAAACTTCATGGATTCTATGGTACCATTCTACCAATTTAGTTCGTTCATGGATCGTTGCTTTGTAATCCACATATGTACTCCTTTCTCCAAAATACTTTAAGTGTGTAAAATCAGAATCTGTCAGAAACAACGCATCTTTTGGGGTTATCTCTTTCGCTAAAAGGGCAATTTTAATCCGATCATTATAAGCACCTCGCCAAGGTAAATCTAAAGTTAAAGGATGTCTTTGCGGAAGCTTCATACCCAAAAAGAGACCAAGCCCCATAAAGACTATTATGGTAAATATTCCAAAGTGTTTTTTCGTTATTTTCGCTTGTGCAAATATGAGGTCTTTGAAGATAGCCACAATAGCAATACTACTAAAAAACTTTAGCCAAATGGATGTTTTAAACCATTGAGCGGACAGAATGGTTAAACTTTCAAAAGACTCTACTCCTACTGTATAAATGATGGCTCCAAAAATAGCTAGCGCATAAAAAACAAAAACCAAATAACTTTGCTTCCAAAAATAAAACCAACCCACCATAAAAAATGGAACTAACAATAAATAATCTTGGAAAGGATATTGAGAAGGGAAGTAATGATGCCCCAAACGATACTGTAATATTTCAAAAACTTTTTCTGGAGCAATATTCGTTTCCGAAAAAGAAAACTGCAAGTAAGCAACCCAACTTCCGGCCGTCAATAAATAAATCAGCATGGAGCCAACAGGTATTTTATATAGACCTTTTGTACTAAACCTTACCAAAACAACCGCACCCGAAAATATTAAAAACAACTGAATCCCGACCATCGGATGGATAAAAGTGGCCGCAATCAAAAGTAAAAAACTTCGATTAAATGCCTTTCTTAAAAAATAATAAACGCTCCAGACTCCAATAGATTTTGCAACCAAACTAGGAGCTAAGTTATTGTAATACAACTCATTACCGCCTAAGTTATGATTATACAAAACCAACAAAGCTAACATGACCGCCCAAAAAGCTAACACCTCATCTGCTAAATAGACGAGTGCGATTTTCAATAGACCGACTATTAAAAACAAAGAGACGAGAAGATGACCAATAAAAATACTCCATGGGCTCGTTAAGCCAAAGAATTTTAAGAGTTGCACAAAAGCCCAACGTACATCTGGAAATTTTTCTTGAATACCGTCAATATAAAAATCATTTGGGTAGAGCGAAGGATCCGTCAAATCCTTCAAATAGGGTAAAGTTTCTATCATTCCTAAATGCCCAAAAACGTATCCATGCCCTAGAATCAGAAGTACATAACTGACGCCTGCGAGTCCAAGTAACTGCCAAGAAATAGGGCTTTTAATTTTCAATATAAAAGATTAAAAATAATTAAATCTGCTCCTCCTCAATCCACTTCTTCACATTAGGCGCAACATATTTATTCATTCTCTTCAGCAATGCTCCGACAGTTTTCTCCACCAACAACATCTCCTGATTAACTTTTTTTAGTAAGCCTTGATCCACCATTTTCTGAATAAAAGACAGTAAATCGTCAAAATAACCATTTATATTTAATAAGCCTATGGGCTTTTGGTGCAAACCCAACTGCGTCCAAGTCAACATTTCGAATAATTCTTCCATCGTCCCAACACCTCCGGGCAAAGCAATGACCCCATCACACAATTCATTCATCAGCATCTTGCGTTCATGCATCGTATCCACCACAATCAATTCAGTCAACCCTTCGTGGGCGATTTCCTTTGTTGCCAAAAAATTCGGAATAATACCTATTACGGTTCCTTTGTTTTTCATCGCCCCATTAGCGACAGCGCCCATCAAGCCGACTCGACCGCCCCCATAAACGACTCCAATCTCTTTTTTGGCAAGGGTTTTACCTAGTTGAAAGGCAGTTTTCTTGAATTTCGGGTCTTTACCTGTACTAGAACCACAAAAAACGGTTATTTTCTTCATTGTATGGGGTATTATTGATGAGCGAAGGTACAAAATAACTCCATTCAAAGCAGAATTATTTCTTCTTTCCCTTTTGGCTCTAAATGAAACGAATTGCTCCCCATTAAAATCAACAACAATTAAACTTCAAAGCGCAACCTCTTTCCATTATTTATCCATATTTTTGCATAAGCAAAAGTCAACAGATGAAATACGAATGGATACTTTTTGATGCAGATAACACCTTATTGGATTTCACGAAGGCTTCTGAAAAAGCTTTTGCGAAAGCTTTACAAAACATGGACATTCCCCATCAAGTTGATTATTTCAGTCGCTATAAAAAAGCCAATCATGTCGTTTGGACAGCTTTTGAAAATGGAGAAATAGAGGCTATCACCTTGCGGTCAAAACGTTTTGAATTATTCTTAACCGATATCCAAATCGAACGAGATCCAGCTCTCTTTAACACGCATTACCTCAACAATCTAGTGGCACACACAACCCTTTATAAGGGCGCGCTCAATATGCTTGATGGGCTAAAAGACAAAACAAAACTTGGATTAATTACAAACGGATTAAAAGAAGTGCAACGTCCTAGATTACGTCATACGGGTATCTATCATTTATTTGATACTATTGTCGTTTCTGATGAAATTGGAGTAGCCAAACCGAACCCAGCCTATTTTGATTATGTCTTTCGAGAAATGAATTATCCACCAAAAGAAAAGGTATTAGTGGTGGGAGACAATTTACTATCTGACATCAAAGGAGGCATTAATTATGGGACAGACACGTGTTGGTTTAATCCAGAAAACAAAGAAAACACAACTCCTTTCTCCCCCACTTTTGTTGCTCGAAATTTCGAAGAGATCCTAAAAGGCTTAAAGTAAAACAATAGGTCTATTCCTTTTTTAGAAGTTTGAAATATTTTTCTCGAAACTTTCTAACTTTCGGTTCTATGATGGCACGGCAATATCCTTGATTAGGATTATCCTTGTAGTAGTTTTGGTGATACTTTTCGGCAGGATAAAACTCCTCCAAAGGCTCAAATGTCGTAACAATAGGATCTTCAAAAATACCTTCGTTAGTTATTTCTTGGGTCACTTCTTTTGCAATGCGTAATTGTGCTTCATCATGATAAAAAATAGCTGAACGATATTGTGTCCCTTTATCATTTCCTTGTCTGTTCAATGTCGTTGGATCATGAGTTACATAAAATATACGTACTAGATTGTCATAAGAAATGATCGTAGAATCGAATTCAATTTTTATCACTTCTGCATGCCCCGTTAATCCGGTACAAATATCTTTGTAACTTGGGTTCTTAGTCTCCCCTCCTGCATAACCAGACTCCACAGACAAGACCCCTTTCAAATCTTGAAAAATGGCTTCAACGCACCAAAAACAACCGGCTCCAAATGTCGCTTTGCTTGTATTCATTGTATCATTATTTTGGGCAACCAACACAGAAGCCACTATCAAAAACAGAAAAACAAATAGTATTCTCATCGTATTATTTTATAGTACAACGACTACCCTTGATTCATCTTGCCTATTCCGGAAAAAGCAATTAGCAACCAGCCGACAATAAAGCACAATCCTCCCAAAGGGGTCATCGGCCCTAACCATTTCCAATTGGCTAAACCAATAACTTCTCTTGTACTAATCAAATAGAGCGAACCAGAAAAAAGGAATACCCCCACCAGGATAAATATAAATGACCAATTTAAGCGTTTATTTTCTATTCGACTCAAATACAGACCTAATCCTAATAAAACAATGGCATGCATCATGTGATAATGAACGCCTACTTTGTATGTGACCAATTGAGGCGCATCCACTAACGCTTTGAGCCCATGTGCCCCAAATGCGCCAAGACCCACTGCCACTGCACCTACTAAACCTGCAACTGTTACTTTATTCATAACCCTTTTAACAATAATTTTTACAAATGGTTGATTCGAATATCAACACCCCCGATAGGATTCGGGGCATATAATTAAATTTGATTTCGAGTTCCAACTAAATAATCAAAATCAATTGCTCCAAACCCTCGAAAGAAAGAAGCCACTCCAGGCAACTCAGATCCTTCAAAATCTAATACAGCTTCCTCTTCTGCATAATGTTGAATCACTTCATCTAACAAAAAATGACCTGACAACCCTACTCTACCCGCCTCTGTCGTATGCCCAAATAAATAGATAACGCGCTCCTTACCTTTTGAGAATCTACTCAAAGTCGGAAAAAAACCAATCGCTCCCAGTGTACCATCAGCCAGCCTAGCACTCCAGATAGACTCCTTTCCAAACCAATCAATCAATGCTTGCATGCCCATAAAATGCACACTACCTTTCTGCTCTCTCATGAATTTTGCTAACTTTTCGGAAGATAATTTACCTCTTTCAAGCGTATTTAATTTTTGTGCTTTTTTAATACTAGATCTATGTCCTGACCGAAAACCACTGCTAATTTCCTGATAAGATCTATTTAGCGAAAGCACATAATTCGTTCTTCTTTTAAAAGTCCAATTTTTAATATTAGGCGTTGGATTGGAAGCATTTAGTTGCATGTGTATCCTAACATACCTCTTTGGAATTGCATCTAAAAAGGCTTTGACCAGGACTACATCCTCTTCATATCGACCATAAATTCCGAGCTGTTGGGTGTAAGGTGGTTGATAGATTTGGGGTACACCCAGTAATTTACGATTATAGGCAAA
>JAJRQS010000101.1 GCA_024280135.1 Bacteroidota bacterium
AAATTAACTTGGTTACATTATCTAAAAGAGCAAAACCAAGATCTATTTTTGCCTGATATCGCAGTTCAACTGGACACTCGTGAGTGGCATGAGGACGAAAACAAAAACCGAATTTTGGCAACCTCTGAGGCTATTTCAGCGGTGATTGGCGGTTGTAATCACCTTATCATACCTGCTCATCCGTCAGCCTCTGATGCTTTTTCCGAAAGGCTCAATAGAAATATCTCCCATATTTTAAAAATGGAAAGCTACCTGGATAGAGTGGAAGATCCAGCTGCGGGCTCAAAAGTAATTGAAGCCAGTACTGACGCAATTTATCAAGCACTCATTTCTATGCTTTCCGGCACTGATTTTCATTAGTAGTTGTTCATAAAAAAACGAATCCAATTCAAGGCAAAAACTTGGTTTTACCTTAAAAACTACCTATATTTGGGTAAACTAAGAATATAAAGTTAAAGAAAATCAGATTTTTCTAGTTTGCTGCGTTATAAATACGTGGAAATAGAAGCTTGATTAAACTTTGTGCTTTTTGGAAAGTCAATACACTATAATATGAACCGCCGTCGATTTATAACATCGTTTAAAGAAAGACCCAGATCTTTCCCTCAAAACCCACCTAGTGATAAGGGCATAGCCCCATATACGGGCACTTGGGGTTTTGAAGAAGCCTCACATTTATTAAGGCGCACGATGTTTGGGCCTAATTTGCAACAAATAAATCAAATAGCTAATATGGGTATGGACGCTGCCTTTGACTTATTGGTGGCGCCTACATCACTTCCTTCGTTGCCATTGACGGCATTTATTGATAATGATGGATATTCGGCTATCGGTCAGACTTGGATTAATCAACCTTTGAGCATGTTTAATACGAGTGCGTATATCAATGCGAGAAGAGATTCTCTCCTTGCCTGGAACCGAAGAACCATGACTAAAGGGGGCATGAATATTCGCGAAAAGATGACTCTTTTTTGGCAAAATCATTTTGCTACCGGGATTACACAAGTACCCGAAGCAAATTACCGTCATGTCACGCTTTTGAGAACTTATGCCACAGGCAACTTTAAGCAATTAGTAAAAGAGGTGACCATTGACGCCCACATGCTCAAATTTCTAAATGGTAATGAAAATATAGCCTCAGAACCTAATGAAAACTTTGCAAGAGAGTTGTTGGAATTATATACTATAGGTAAAGGACCATTAGTTGCGCCAGGGGATTATACGAATTACACCGAGCAAGATGTAATTGCTTGCGCCAAAATATTAACAGGTTGGTCTTTTGAAAATGAAAATTCTACGGAAGTCGGAAAAACCTTAGAAGTATTATTTACACAAGCGGATCACACACCTGGCTCCAAGACCTTGTCTCCACGATTTGGGAATGCAGTCATTGCTGAAAATGGAGCAGATGAATATAAAGATCTAATTGATGTTATTTTTGAACAACCAGCTGTTGCAAAATTTATTGTCACTAAGCTCTATAGGTTCTTTGTGTATTACGATGTAACGAATACCGTGATGC
Source organism: Bacteroidota bacterium (assembly GCA_024280135.1). Taxonomy (GTDB): domain Bacteria; phylum Bacteroidota; class Bacteroidia; order Chitinophagales; family Saprospiraceae; genus HyVt-613. Next base: position 1,523 of record JAJRQS010000101.1, read on the forward strand.
AAAATGTTATTGAACCGCTTGCGCAACAATTAATTGATAGCGACTATGAAATCAAACCTATCCTCGAAACACTCTTCAAAAGTGAACATTTTTATGATCAGCGTAGCCGGGGTTGTTTGATTAAAAACCCGATTGATTATTTGGAATCTGCATACAATCAATTGGCATGGCAACCTCCGAGCGACATGGTGCGTGCCTATAAATTTAATAAAATGTTTTCCAATTACCAACATTCACTTGGGATGGAGTTTTTTAAAGCGCCTTCAGTAGCTGGGTGGAAGGCATATTATCAATCTCCTTCCTTTCATCGCTTTTGGTTAAATCCAGCTACCTACCAAAAGCGCGATTTAATTAAGAATATCTACATGTCTGGCATCCTAATAGATGGACATAATTATAAATTTGATGAAATAGCATTGGTACAGTCTTTTCCCAACCCAAAAAATCCAGATGCGGTGGTAACGGATATGACAAAATTGCTTTTGCCGCTTCCTATTAGTAATAGTATGAGAATTTATTTAAAGAAAAATGTATTGATTCCTGGACTCCCAGATAATGAGTGGACGATGGAGTTCGAGAATTATCTAGAAAATCCAAATGACCAAAACATAAAAAATAGTGTGGCCAAAAAAATAAATAATCTGATTAAGGCTATTTTTGAACTGCCTGAATTTCAACTCAGCTAAAACCCCAAGGTATGAAAACGTTAACCTTAACTAAGCCTAAAGTATTAAAAAAAATAAAAGCAGAGCAGCAAAGAAAACAACAAAAGTCTCGCAGAAGATTTCTAAAAGATATTTTTCCCGCAAGGGCAATACTGACTCAAAGCAACTATCAATTTGATGGTCCTAGCACTAAAGGTATCGCCCCATATACAGGGCCTTGGACGTTTCAAGAAGCTGGGCATCTACTCAGAAGAACTACTTTTGGTCCGACCATAACACAAATAGAGGAAGCCGTCAGCGATGGCTTGAATGCTACGATAGATACTCTACTTGCCCCTCAACCAGAGCCTGGAGAGCCCTTAAATTCTGATTTCCCAAACGATCCGAATGTCCCCGAAGGCACTAGTTGGATTGACAAGCCTTTTGTAGAAGATCTAGAAGATGATATATATGAGTATCGACATTTTTCTTTGCGGGGTTGGCAGTATGAATTTATGGTCAACGAAAAAACTTCAATTCAAGAAACGATGGCCTTGTTTTGGCATAATCATTTCGTGACGGGTGACATCGACGAGCCCAATGCCTTGTATCGCTATATTAAATTATTGAGGAGCCAGGCTACAGGTAATTTCAAACAATTAACCAAAGACATTACAATTGATGCAGCGATGTTGACTTACTTGAATGGAAGAGAAAACATTGCTTCGGAGCCTAATGAAAATTATGCAAGAGAGTTGTTAGAGTTATTTACCATTGGTAAAGGGCCATTGATTGGTCCAGGTGATTATACTCATTACACAGAAAAAGATGTAGAGGCCGTTGCTAAGATAATGACTGGATGGTTTTTGATTAATGACTGGACGTATAATATAAATGAGAAACTAGAAGTTGTATTTGATAATGACTTGCATGATCAATCCACGAAGCAACTATCCAATCATTTTGGTAATGCAACGATTTCTAATAATGGTGCTGAAGAATATAAAGACTTGATAGATGTTGTTTTTCAGCAGGATGAAGTCGCTCGTCACATTGTACGGAAGCTATACAGATGGTTTGTTTATTATGATATTAATGAGACTGTTGAATTAAAAGTGATAGAACCGCTTGCGCAAATATTAATAGCGAATGAATATGATATAGAACCTGTTTTAGAGACATTGTTAAAAAGTGAGCACTTCTTTGATGTCTTGAGTATGGGCTGTATGATTAAAAATCCTATTGATTTTAATTTGACTATTATCAAACAACTGGAGGTACAAATTCCAACGGAATTAAAAGCAAGGTACTCTTGGTTGGTATATGTTTTTTATATCAGCAGTGAATTCGGGATGGAATATTTTTCTCCTCCTTCGGTCGCTGGTTGGAAAGCTTATTACCAAGTGCCTAGCTATCAACGGGTCTGGATGAATTCTGTGACTTTAAAAAATCGAGAAAGTGCCACAGGAGCTTTTATTTATACTTTTACAGACCTTGGGTTATTATTTGGAATTAAGCCCATAGCATTGTTACAAGCACTAGACAATCCATCGGATCCAGATGAAGTGATAGCAGGCTTTACAAAATTGTTGCTACCGATGCCTTTGGCAGATTCGCAAAAAGAATTTTTAAAGAAAGAAGTATTGATCCCTGGATTGCCTGATATGGAGTGGACAATGGAATATAATAACTACTTGAGCAACCCCGGAGATGAAAATATCAAGGAGGCACTGAAAGATAGAATTCAATTCCTTCTATACATGATTTCTGTTTTACCAGAATACCACTTAAAATAACCACCGAAACCCATCAAAAAATAGCAATATGAAACGTAGAGAATTTCTAAAAAAAGCAGGATTGACCGTTGCCGGAGCACCTATCCTAGTAAATAAGATGAAGCTTCAAGCATTGAGTCAGTCTTTGTTATTGAGCCAAGCGGGTCCTATCAATGACCGCAAATTGGTGGTTATCTATTTAAATGGAGGAAATGACGGGTTAAACACCGTTATTCCACTAGACCAATATGATAATCTTGCAAATGTAAGGGGGAATATCATTATTCCTGAAAATAAAATCCTTTCGGGAAATGGGACCAACGGTTTTCATCCCGCAATGCAAGGCATGAAAGAATTATTTGATGAGGGCTTTGTGAGTGTCATTCAGTCGGTCGGGTATCCAGATCAAAACAGATCGCATTTTAGATCTACAGATATTTACAATTCTGCTTCTGATGCTGCTACTTATGTCGATACCGGCTGGTTGGGTCGTTGGATGGATTTGACTTATCCAGGTTTTCCAGTAGGCTTTCCGAATTCTGAAACACCAGATCCCGTAGCCGTAACGATGGTGAGTCAGGCAACAGAAACTTGCCAAGGTACTTCTGTCAACTATAGCTATCCGGTGGAAGATCCATTTGACAGTAGTACACTTCCAGTTGGAGCTCAATCGCCAGCACCAGATAGCCCTTATGGAGATGAGTTGCTTTTTCTACGTCAGACCATCAAACAAAGTAATCAATATTCAACTATTGTAAAAGCGCTGGCGGGTCAAGGAACCAATTCTGTTTCTTATCCGAACACTGATTTAGCAAATCAATTAAAAAACATCGCCCTACTGATAAGTGGTGGTTCTACAACCAAGGTTTATTTTGCAACGATCGGTGGTTTTGACAATCACTCTGGTCAAGTCGAGAATGGAGATACTACGCAAGGAACACACGCCGAATTATTAAAAGAACTATCGGATGCCATCAAAGCATTTCAAGATGATATTAACAACCAAGGTTTATCCAAGAAAGTATTGGGGATGACTTATACGGAATTTGGAAGACGTATTCGTTCTAATGGAAGTTATGGTACCGATCATGGTACGGCTTCACCCGTATTCTTATTTGGAGAGTGCATTCAATCTGGAATACTCGGTGACAACCCAACCATCTCAACTGCCGTCTCCCAAAATGAGGGTGTACCCATGCAGTATGATTTCAGGTCTGTATATGGATCCGTCTATCAAGATTGGTTTCAATTGCCTAAGGCAACGGTCGATGATTTATTATTTGGAGACTTCCAAAAACTCCCCATCAT